>NZ_LWGG01000932.1:0-2667 GCF_001635365.1 Oleiphilus sp. HI0128
GAGAGACAATGCTAAAGATCGAAAATTTACATGCCAATGTTGAAGGCAAACAAATCCTGAAAGGCTTAAACCTTGAAGTGAAGGCAGGCGAAGTTCACGCGATTATGGGGCCAAACGGCTCGGGTAAAAGTACTTTATCGCAAGTGCTTGCAGGCAATGAAGCTTATGAAGTAACAGACGGCAGTATCGACTTCGAAAGCAAAGATTTGCTAGACATGTCAACTGAAGACAGAGCACGTGAAGGTGTCTTTCTAGCTTTCCAATATCCGGTTGAGATTCCTGGCGTTAGCAACCTGCAATTTATGAAAACTGCGATCAATAATATTCGCCAGCACCGCGGTCTGGACGAAATGAACGCGGCTGAATTCATGAAGCAAGCCAAAGCAAAGATTCAGCAAGTTAACCTAGACCCATCTTTCTTGAAGCGTGGTGTCAATGAAGGTTTCTCTGGCGGTGAAAAGAAGCGTAATGAAATCATGCAAATGCTAATGCTTGAACCATCACTCGCGATTCTTGACGAAACCGACTCCGGACTAGACATCGACGCACTTAAAGTGGTTGCTGACGGCGTTAATGCTCTGCGCTCACCAGAGCGTGCAGTAGTCATGGTCACTCACTACCAGCGTTTACTTGATTATATCGTTCCTGACTACGTTCACGTTCTTGCTAACGGCCAGATTATTAAGTCTGGTGGTAAGGAACTCGCGCTTGAGCTTGAAGAAAAGGGCTACGGCTGGTTAGGCATCGAAGAAGACAAAGCTTAGGGACACGGTAATGACCTTATTAAGTGATATTGATTTCGGTCTAAATAAGTCTTCTGACTTACCCGAGTCACTGAAAAAATATAGCGAAGAAAGTATGGCAGCCCTGTCACAAACGGCTGTGCCTACCCGAAAAACCGAAGCCTGGAAATACTCAGCGAAGCACTTGAAGCTTCCTGAAAGCTTTTCACCAGCAACGGCCATCGCTACCCCCTACCAAGTGAGCTACGAGCTTGATTGCAACACGATACTGATCGCCAATAATAATGCGCCAAGCTATGACGCTGATGCCTTGTCACAAGCGGGTATCACCATCAAAAGTTTGTCTTCTCTTGATGAGAAAGAGTGCGAGCTTGTCGCCAATAGCATAAGTAATTCTGCAGAGCATTTGCTGTTTGCAAAACTGAATGCGGGTTTGATGCAAGATGGCTTGTTCATCAACGTTGCGAAGAATACTCAACTGGGCAAACCACTCAAGTTGGTTTTTCATAGCAATGCTAGCGGCCTGAGCCAGCCACGCGTTTTCATTAACGTTGAAGCAAATGCCGAAGCAACCTTTATTGAAGAACTCGTCATTGACGCCGAAGAAGGTGCTCAAGGGCTTGTTAACAGTGTATGTGACCTGCGTATTGCTGATAATGCTCATGTAAAGTACTTGCGTATGAACCTTGAATCTACGCCAGCCAAGCAAATCGGTTTTACCGGTGTCGCGCTCTATCGTAACGCTAACTTCAAGAGCTACTCTTTAGGTTTGGGCAGCCAAGTGGGTCGTCACGACTTGCACGTGCAGATGTTAGAAGCAGGTGCTGAGTGTGATCTTAACGGTGTTACTGTCACCACCGGTCAGCAGCATTACGATAACCATACCTGTATCGAACATATTGCACCAAACTGCACCAGTAATGAGACTTACCGTTGTATTGCCGACAATAAGTCCCATATCGTCTTTAATGGCCGAATTCACATTCACCCGGACGCACAGAAGACCTTAGGTTCAATGAATAACAAGAACCTTCTTCTTTCATCGTCTGCTGAAATCGATTCCAAGCCCGAGCTGGAAATTTATGCCGATGACGTGAAATGTGCTCACGGTACAACCATTGGTCAGTTAGACGAAACTGAACTGTACTACCTTAAAACGCGTGGCGTAACGCATGAACAGGCTCGCCTGATGCTAACCCTCGGTTTTGTATTGGAAGTGGTTCGGGCAGCCCCAATTGAAGCTATTGCAGACTTCTGGGAGCAGCAACTGGCAGAGCTGTTAAGTTACCCTTTAGATTAAATGATCGCGTCGTTAGTGCACCTGCGTCATAAAGAGCTATCAAGGTATTGAGTGATAAATGAATATTGAAAGTATTAGAGAACAATTCCCTATTCTAAACCAAGAGGTCAATGGCAAGCCTTTGATCTACCTTGATAGTGCCGCCAGTGCACAAAAGCCCGAAGCGGTGCTCGAAAGCATGGCGAACTACTATCATCATGATAATGCCAACGTACACCGAGGCGCGCACACCTTGGGTGACCGTGCAACGGCTGGTTTCGAAGGTGCACGCGAAACAGTTCGTCAATTTCTCAATGCAAACTCAACCAAAGAAATCATTTGGACCAAAGGAACAACTGAAGCCATTAACCTGATTGCTAACGGTTTGGCAAGTCAGCTAGAGCCTGGTGACGAGATCATCGTTAGCCGCATGGAGCATCACGCCAATATCGTTCCCTGGCAATTAGCGGCGGAGAAATGCGGTGCGCAAATTAAAGTACTCGATTTTGACGAGAACGGTGAGCTATCACTTTCCCAAGTTGATGAGTTGATTAACGAGAAAACCAAAGTCATCGCTGTCACCCACGTATCCAATGTCCTGGGCACGATTAACCCTGTTAAAGAAATCATTGAAAAAGCAAAGGC
>NZ_LWGG01000933.1:0-749 GCF_001635365.1 Oleiphilus sp. HI0128
GCACCTGGGCTTGCACTGGATATCGCAAAATGAAAGTGAAGATTTCGACTCGGTTAAAGTCTTGTCTAAAGAGCGCGATGGTAACCCTGAAGAAGCACAAACTAGTGACGCCTTCGTTATTCCCAACGACCCCTTAATTCGTGAGCTAAAAGCCTACGCCGAAATGGGCTACCGAAAGGGTGTCGTGCAAACTTTAGCTCAGGTAGAATCAGCTAAGTTACTACCGGAGCCATTTATGCAGAGCCTGTTTGCTATGAGTGACAGTTTCCAGTTCGACCAACTTGCGCAAGCCTTAAGAGATTAAATGATGACGCCTTTAAGCCAGACCGATACTGTGTTGGTTGTTGATGACTCCCCCGATGCTCTGAGCATGATTAACGATGCCTTGGAAGCGGAAGGAATGGACGTGCTGGTTGCTCTGGAAGGCAAGCAAGCCCTAACGATCGCTAAGCGCATTCGGCCCGATGTAATACTGCTCGATGCAGTCATGCCCGTAATGGATGGCTTTGAGACCTGTCGCCAGCTAAAGCAAAATGCAGACCTCGCAGATATTCCCGTTATTTTCATGACGGGTTTATCTGATACTGATGATATTGTTCGAGGCTTGGAAGTGGGTGGTGTTGATTACCTGGTTAAACCCATCAACCCGACAGAATTGCTAGCGCGTATGAAGGTGCATTTGAGCAATGCGCGTTTAACCAAGAGTGCGCAAAGTGCCTTGGATAGCACTGGGCAGCATCTCTTCACGG
>NZ_LWGG01000934.1:0-1597 GCF_001635365.1 Oleiphilus sp. HI0128
AAAAGCCGAAACTTTCTTTGATTTTTTTTTCATCTACATTGGCACATTACAGAGACGTGACTATAGTCATTCTATTTGGCATAATGCGCAAACTTTTAAGTCGCCAACTGGCCGCAAGCTTTTTACCTATTAAGCAGCAGCTACGCTTGGCTTACTCTATCTCAGCAACAGGAGAGCACCATGACTGATAAAAAAGCTCAGTTATCGGTTGATGGGAAAACCATCGATTTACCAATTTATTCTGGCTCTGTCGGCCCAGATGTAATAGATGTACGAGGCCTAGTATCAGAAGGTGTCTTTACTTATGACCCTGGATTCGTGTCCACTGCGGCATGCGAATCTAAAATCACCTACATTGATGGCGGCAAAGGTGTACTTCTTCACAGAGGCTACCCAATAGAACAGCTAGCTGAAAATTCAGACTACCTTGAACTATGCCACCTACTTTTGCACGGAGAACTTCCGACAGCAGAAGAAAACGAACATTTCAGAAAAACTGTTCGCAACCACACAATGGTTCACGATCAAGTTAACCAATTCTTTAAGGGCTTCCGAAGAGACGCTCACCCGATGGCGATCATGTGCGGCGTCGTTGGTGCTCTTTCAGCGTTCTACCACGATACGATGGACATCTCTGACGAAGAACACCGTGAAATAGCAGGCTTCCGCCTTGTAGCTAAAATGCCGACTATTGCAGCGATGTGCTACAAGTACTCAATCGGCCAGCCTTTCATGTATCCAAACAATGACTTGGATTATGCAGAAAACTTCCTGCACATGATGTTCAGCACGCCAGCTGGCGATGTTAAGTTTGACCCAGCCATCTCAAAGGCAATGGATAAGATCTTCATGCTTCATGCTGACCATGAGCAGAATGCATCAACATCAACTGTCCGCCTAGCTGGCTCAACTGGCGCCAACCCATTTGCTTGTATCGCTTCTGGCATCGCTGCACTTTGGGGCCCTGCTCACGGCGGCGCAAACGAAGCTGTACTAACAATGCTTAACGAAATCGGTGACGTATCTCGGATCGATGAATACGTAGCCAAAGCGAAAGACAAGAACGACCCATTCCGTCTGATGGGCTTCGGTCACCGCGTATACAAAAACTTCGACCCTCGCGCCAAAGTTATGCGCGAAACATGCGAAGAAGTTCTTGGTGCACTAGGCCTTGAGAATGATCCTCTATTGAAGATCGCGCGTCGCCTTGAGCAGATAGCACTAGAAGATGAGTACTTTGTTGCAAGAAAGCTATATCCAAACGTAGACTTCTACTCGGGTATCATTTTGAAAGCTATCGGTATTCCTGAGTCAATGTTTACCGTTATCTTCGCAATGTCTCGAACTATTGGTTGGTTCTCACACTGGAACGAAATGGTTAGTGAAAACTACCGCATTGGTCGTCCACGCCAGCTTTATACTGGTCACGACAAGCGCGACTACCCTGCCTAAGCGCAAAGCTAAGGTATAAAAAAACCCGCTCTTGCGGGTTTTTTTATACCTAAATCAGTTTTAATTCTGCACCAATCATTTCCCGAGTACGCCTCGCCAAGCCCTTACGACATAAGGATGCTGAGTCCATAGGTTCCAGATAACG
>NZ_LWGG01000935.1:0-1072 GCF_001635365.1 Oleiphilus sp. HI0128
GGCGATGCTGCATGATGTGGGAAAGATTAATATACCCATCGAGGTGCTGAATAAAGAAGGATCCTTAAATTCCGAGGAATATGAACTCGTCAAGGAACATGCGACACATGGTCGCAAGCTGCTGATGTCTAAATCAGACGTGCCTCCGGTCGCGGTTGATGTTGCGTATTGTCATCATGAACATCTCAATGGTAAGGGTTACCCAAGGGGGGTGACTGCTGAAAAGATTCCTTTCTTCGCTAAAATTGTTAGCGTGGTGGATGCTTTCGATGCCATTACCAGTGACCGGGTTTATAGTGATGCACGTTCGACATTGGAAGGTTTGCGTATTCTTTACGATTGTCGTGGCCAGCAGTTTGATGAGGAAATTGTTCGAGCTTTTATTCGCTTAGTAGGAATTTATCCACCGGGGCATATTGTTGAGCTGACCAATGGCGAAGTTGGTATTATCCTATCGTGCCAAAGAAACAATAAGCTTCGCCCCAAACTGATTATTGTCAGGAATACTGAGAAGAAAAGCTGTGCTGAACGGATTGTTGATCTAAGTAATGAGCAAAAAGATCAGCATGGTAAGCCGCTTCGAGTTAAAGAAATATATACAGACGGGGCCTTTGGCGTTCAGCTTAAGGAATACAAGGCCAAAGGCTTAAACTTTGGCCTTGCAGTACAGTAATAAACCTTAAAGCCTGGTACTGAACTTTGAAGGAATGACGAAAGCGCTAACAGTCTTGCGGCAGTCTTAGAAGTTTGTTTTGCGCCCTTAGACGCTTTCTCGGCCATGTTGTGAACCCTTTTACTGCGTTGTGATTGATTTCTTCTGCTACAGCTCATTGCTCCTTTGCAGCACTTAAACCAACTATAAATACATTAAGCGTTTGGGGCTCAGTAAACCAATCATTGAAGATTTATGTTTTACCCTTGAAAGAGCTGCTAAACTTAAGTGAGTTGTGCACCTCACCGAATATTTACTTTTAATACTGAGCCTGAAAAATGAGATCTATTTTAATTGTTGAAGACTCTTCTACCGTTCGTGAAATGGTTACCTTTGTTTTAAAGGATGAACGTTTGAAAA
>NZ_LWGG01000936.1:0-3709 GCF_001635365.1 Oleiphilus sp. HI0128
AACCTGTTGTAGAGTTCTTGAATGGGCTATTGCCATTCAAGTCGTGAATAGCGATAAGCGCTGTCACAACACCGTCCATGATGCCTTCAGGAATTTCAGAACCGTCTTCCAAAAGAATCGCAGGGTTAGTCATCAAGTGACCTACGTTACGAACGAACAACATTGAACGACCTTTCAAAGAGAAAGTATTACCGTCAACACCCGTGAATTCACGGTCAGCATTCATCACACGTGTAAATGTCTTACCGCCTTTGCTTACGTCTTCAGCCAGATCGCCTTTCATTAGGCCTAACCAGTTGCCGTAAGTCGTCACTTTGTCTTCTGCGTCAACCGCAGCAACAGAGTCTTCACAGTCCATGATAGTGGTCAGTGCCGCTTCCATGATCAAATCTTTAACGCCAGCAGCGTCAGTTGAACCAACTGGGCTAGTCGCATCGATTTGGATTTCGATGTGCAAACCATTGTTCTTCAAAAGAATAGATGTTGGTGCAGCTACGTCGCCGGTGTAACCAACAAATTTGTCTTCTTCTTTTAGACCTGAAGTAGAACCGTCAGCCAGTGTCACGGCAAGCTTACCGTCAACGATTGCGTAGTTTGTTGTACCGACGTGAGAACCCTTAGCCAAAGGTGCAGCCGTGTCTAATACACCACGAGCATAAGCGATAACCTTGTCGCCACGTACTTTGTTATAACCTGGGCCCTTTTCAGCGCCACCTTCTTCAGAAATAACTTTCGTGCCATAAAGCGCATCGTACAAAGAACCCCAACGAGCGTTAGAAGCGTTCAATGCGAAACGAGCGTTCATTACTGGCACAACTAGCTGTGGGCCAGCCATTTCAGCGATCTCTGGCTCTACATTTTCAGTCGTTGCTTCAAATGCCGGGCCTTCTTCTACCAGGTAACCAATTTCCTGAAGAAATGCTTTGTACTCTGCGAAATCCAAAGACTGGCCTTTACGCTCAGAATGATACGCATCAATCTTAGCTTGAAGGTCATCACGCTTTGCAAGCAGCTCGCGGTTACGTGGTGCCAACTCATTAGCGATTGCGCTGAAACCAGCCCAAAATGCATCCTGATCGACGCCTGTACCTGGAATTGCTTTCTCGTTTACGAAATCGAATAGCTCTTTTGCGACCTGCAGGCCTGCAGCTTGAACGCGCTCTGTCATCTTTGTATCAGCCTCAACACTTGAAATAACAAGGAAATTGCCCCTAGCAAAAGTAAACTTCTTCGCCAGGTGCGTAATAAAGGCGGCAGATTTTACATGAAAATGTGACAAACCCCAAATTCTATCCGATCAAAGTTTGCACAATCATTTACCATTTCACCCTAAATCCCAGATAGAAAATCACAAACGCTGGTCTATACTCAAAGGTATAAGCAATTTCAGTTTAACCTTTTGTATATTTTTTAAGATCTTAGCTATGTCAACAACCACTATTACAATCGCCATCGTTGCTATCATATTTCTTTGCATTGGTGCTATTTATATTTCTCAAGCGCGCGAGCGAGCACGTGTTGAGCGCATTCGCAAAACCAATGTGCTGACTGAGCGACATAACCGCATGCAACAGTTGATTCACGACCTGCCCCCGCAGTACTTAAACAACGAGCTACGCATCATGATCGCCGAGCGCTCAGTTGAAACGCTTAATGAACTGATCATTTTAAATAAAACCGAGCGCCTACAAGGTTACCTCACTGCTGATCATGACTATCTAAAGAACTTACGCGAAAACAACCCCAAATTTCCGGCAGTCCCCGTAAAAACAGAAGCCAAAGCCAAAGAAGTGAGAGGCTACCTGGAGGTACTTCAACGCTTTATTCAGTCACAACATAAGGCCAAGCGTCTGAATGCCGGCAGTGCAAAAAAATATCTGGATCACATCAGTCTTTCGATTTGCCAATCCAAAGCAGACTTATTCTGTGGCCGAGCCGAAGCGGCAAATGCCAATGGCAAGCCCAGAGTTGCAATTCATAATTACCACAGTGCAATTGATGCATTTAAAGAGTTTGCCAAACACCCTCAGGCCGCAAAAGCTATTGCGCTTTACAAAGCCAAAATCAAAGCGCTTGATGAAGTAGCGGATCAACACAACAAAAAATTCAGAGAACAAGAAGAAGCTAAAAAACAAGAAGGCAACAAAGAGTGGGATAGCTTTCTCGATGACGAAGACCAATGGCAAAAGAAGAATTCATACGACTAAAAACAAGTTTTTTCTCTTCTCTTGCATCTTAAAATAGGATTTTCCTGACATTATGTACTATTTTTAATATTTAGAAGAGCTCCATAATTAGCCCGGCTGATCGAGCTCTACCTATTCTGTCCACAATGAACTTCTCTGGACGACCTCAAAAAATAAAAAAGCCGTTTAGATGAGAAAAATCAGGCTCAGCCACCCATTAGCTAAATTATTCCTATTACTAATCCTCATCGTTGTAGGGCGTTATGCTTTTTCTGAACAACTTCCCGGATACAAGCTCAGCGCTGAGTCAATACCCGAAAATATAGGCATTTACACCCAATACATCGAAGATAAAGACGGCATTCTATTTTTGAAGATATTATGGCCGCGGACTCAAAGTATAATAATGGTCTAAAATGGCAAAATGCTCCCAACGATGGCCTTGCAAAAGGATTTACTGACTCAGTATATTGGCTCCGCTTTTCAGTCGATAACATAAGCCCAGAAGCCACACGCTGGTACCTTGAGGTTCGCTACCCGATCCTTGATTCAATTGAATACTTCATACCAGATAGTGAGGGCGAGTATACTAAAGAAATCGCAGGTGATGCTTATCCCTTTGAGCAACGAGACATCGATTATCGAAATATCGTTTTTTTACACAACACGCCAGCCAACGAAAGCCAAACTTTTTATATGCGCATCGATACCTCTAGTTCGATGTTTGTCCCCCTTCAAATATGGCCCAATGACACCTTCTTTCATGAAATAGATAAAGTTAAGCTACTGCTCGGCATTCTCTATGGGATCGTAATTCTTGCGCTATTTATTTCAGCAGTAAATGCCGTATTCCTAAGAGACGTCATGTATATCTGGTTAAGCGGTATCTTTATCTGCTTTTTCTTGTACCTGGGTGGGATTAAAGGGGTTGCCTTCCAAGCCTTATGGCCAAACTCTCTCTATTGGCAGAAAATCAGCATCCCCTTCTTCATGAATATGAGCGTTGCATTCGGCTTCTTATATTGTCGCGCCTACATCAACTTAAGAGTGCTGTCTCTCAAGCTTGACCTGTCAATTAAAGTCTTGGCGGCGCTAGCTTTTGCCACAAGCTTACTCTGCTTTATTATCGAATACGAATACATCATTAGCATCAGCACAATCGTAACCATGCT
Organism: Oleiphilus sp. HI0128; assembly: GCF_001635365.1. Classification (NCBI taxonomy): domain Bacteria; kingdom Pseudomonadati; phylum Pseudomonadota; class Gammaproteobacteria; order Oceanospirillales; family Oleiphilaceae; genus Oleiphilus; species Oleiphilus sp. HI0128. Next base: position 3,359 of record NZ_LWGG01000936.1, read on the forward strand.
TTCACAAGTCATATGTTTAAGCATCGGCCTCTACTCCTGGTATAAAGGCAATACGGCAGCCCGCCTGTTAATTTGCATGTAAAACTGACCCTGCTTTTGCACTTAATTTTGACCCGCCTGAGAGGCCAGATTATGGCCTGAACTTTTCTTTTATTTCCAGTTTTAAATTCGTTTATTAGTAGATTCTTTGTAGCGGTAACTTTCGTTACCTGTTTCAATGATGTGACAGTGATGCGTTAGTCGATCAAGTAATGCGGTTGTCATCTTTGCGTCACCGAAGACTTGGCTCCACTCTGAAAAGCTTAAGTTAGTCGTGATAATCACACTTGTTTTCTCATATAGTTTGCCTAG
>NZ_LWGG01000937.1:0-952 GCF_001635365.1 Oleiphilus sp. HI0128
TGGCGATAAACAGGCAATAGCGAGGCGTTGTGAGTTGCTGGGGCCTTTTGATAATAGGGCTGAGTTGGAATTGGAAAAAAAGAGAGTGCTTCCGGGGACTGGTGAGGTTCAGATTGTAGGTCAAACTCTTGATAAGGCGCCCTCTTATTGGGTGTATATCGCGAAGAAAGATGTTGTTGAAGATCTAGAGCAAAGATTGCTTGAGATTAAGGTCGACACGTATAAGATTTCTTCAGGAGAATTAAGTGGGGCTTATTCTTTAGGGGTGTTTGAAAATATAGATTTGGCGCGCGGGTTAGCAAAAAAAGTAAAGAAAAGTGGTATGGCGCCAAGCATTTTCGAGAAAAAGAAGTCTGAAACGAGTTTTTGGTTGGAGTACGGGCTTGATTATGCTGCTGAAAACCAAGAGAAAATAGACGAAATTGCTGCATTGTTATCAACAGGTGCAAAGAAGAGAGAAATTTTTTGCAAAAGTGTTGCATCTGAAAAATAGTTCACTTAGTATAGCGGCCTCTCGAAATGAGGGTGTGCAGCTGGTGTAGCTCAGTCGGTAGAGCAACGCACTTGTAATGCGTAGGTCGGGGGTTCGATTCCGTCCACCAGCTCCATTTTGTTTTGAGTTCTTTAGAGTCTTTACGATTCTAGCTGGAGGGGTTCCCGAGTGGCCAAAGGGATCAGACTGTAAATCTGACGCGTAAGCTTCGGTGGTTCGAATCCACCCCCCTCCACCAGTTTTATGTGGCGGGCATCGTATAATGGCTATTACCTCAGCCTTCCAAGCTGATGATGCGGGTTCGATTCCCGCTGCCCGCTCCAAGTAATAAATTCGTTGCTCATATAGCTCAGTCGGTAGAGCGCCACCTTGGTAAGGTGGAGGTCACCGGTTCAATTCCGGTTATGAGCTCCATGAGTGTTATTGCTTGGTTTTATTGAATTTAAGTTGTGTGTGGTC
>NZ_LWGG01000938.1:0-3431 GCF_001635365.1 Oleiphilus sp. HI0128
TATTTGATGTTGAGGTCGGTGATGAGCATGGCGAGTATCGTGAGTCGGATACCTTTTGTCCCGGTGAAAGAACCGTAGTTGAAACGATAAGTTTCGAAGATGGTACTCAGGCCGGAATCGGATTTTCAATTTGCTATGATTTGCGCTTTCCAGAGATGTATCAGGACATGCGTAGGGCAAGGGCAAAAATATTACTTGTACCTTCTGCTTTTACCGAAAAAACCGGCCAAGCTCATTGGGAGTTATTGTTGCGTGCGCGAGCTATTGAAAACCAGTGCTTTGTTATTGCTGCAAATCAGGGTGGAGAGCATAGCCGTGGGCGTAAAACTTGGGGACAGAGTATGATCATCGACCCTTGGGGAAACATATTAAACCAGCTCGGCAAAGGAGCTGGTATTTGTAGTGCGAATTTGGATTTTAAAGGCTTGAATAAAATTCGCGCAGCGATGCCGCTATTTTCAAGTTAGCTGGCTTTACTCAATATCTTGAGTAATCGTTCGAATATATTGAAACAGCTTTTTACCCGCGCCAGTATTCTTTTGCTGGTCGTGATCTTTCTTAGCGTTGCGAACGAGCGCTCTCAGGTGTTGTACGTCTGTATCAGGGTTGTCGGAAATAAAATTACTAAGCACATCATTTCCACCGCTAATCAAACGGTCTCTCCAGGACTCCATTTGGTGAAGCTCTTGAGCATATCGTTGACTGCTGGAGTCAAACTGATCAATTGCGAACTGAATCGCTTCAGCGTCTTCTGCGCGCATTAGCTTACCAATGAATTGAAGGTGCCGCCTTTTCGCCTCATTTTGACGAATATTGTAGGACTCTTTTATTGCATGAGTCAGATCTTCACTCATTGGCACTTTTTTTAGCTGAGCTGGCTTTAGTTCAGTAAGTTTTCGGCCTAAAGCCTGGAGTGCTTCCATCTCGCGCTTGACCTGACTTTTACTTTTCTCAAATTCTAGATCATCTTCGTCGTGGTATTGGTCAAAATCGCTCATTACTTGGGTACCTGTATGGTATAACAAAAAAATATATTAATGGAGTCTTACTAGTTCGCGTAGGCAAAAGTTGCCAAGCCCAAGAATGACAAAAAGCCTACAACATCGGTAATTGTGGTAAGGATAACACTACCAGCTAGTGCAGGATCAATGCTTTTTGATTTTAGGTAAATAGGCAGGATTGTGCCAGCGATGGCGGCTACGACTAGATTAATGACCATTGCTGCAGCGATCACCAGGCCAATCGTTAGGTCGTTAAACCAAAGAATGGCGGCGACAGCGACCACAAAAGCCCAAAGTGTGCCGTTGATTATGGATACTAGAAACTCTCTGTTTAACAGCCATGACAGATTTGAATGGCTGATTTGGCCAACAGCAATAGCTCTAATAACCAGTGTTAATGTTTGGCTACCTGCGACGCCCCCCATGCTGGCGACGATAGGCATCAATACGGCGAGCGCTACGACTTGCTCGATGGTTTCTTTGAATACGCCAATCACTGTTGATGCGATGAAGGCAGTAATCAAGTTGATGCCAAGCCATATAGCTCTGCGCTTGCTTGTTTGCTTAACGGGGGCGAATGTATCTTCTTCTTCATCAAGACCTGCCATGCTCATTAGCGAATGGTCAGCATCTTCTCTGATGACATCAACCACGTCATCGATTGTAATTCTGCCCAGAAGGATGCCTTCCTTGTTAATAACCGGCGCAGAGACGAGATCTCTTCTTTCAAATAGATTAGCTACTTCGCTATCGGTCAGATTGACATCTATGGTAATGGTGTCAGTTTCCATTACTTCCCGAACCGTGGCAGTGGGATTAGAGACAAGTAATTTATTAAGTGGCAGAGTTCCGACTAGCTCATCTTTACGACTAACAACCAACAATTTGTCAGTCATTTCTGGTAAGGAACGGTGTCTTCTTAAGTAACGCAACACAACGTCAATAGTGATACCGGGGCGGATGGTGACGGTATCTGTATTCATTAAGCCGCCGGCAGTGTCCTCGTGATATGAGAGGACTTCCTCGACACGGGCACGGTCTTGCGTGTCCATTGACTCAAGGACTTCAGCTGATACATTGTCAGGTAGCTGCTGAAGTATGTCGGCGAGATCATCTGTATCGAGGTCTTCTGTGAAGTTTACGACTTCCTGAGCATTTAACTTGCTGAGGAAGTGCGCCTGTATGTCTTCAGAGAGATCTTGTAGGACTTCACCTTTTAAATCGTCATTCAGCAAGCGCCATATTAGTGCTCGCTCTCGCGGTGGAGAGGATTCAATTAGGTGTGCAATATCACTTGCGTTTAGCCCCTTGTTCACAACCCTTTCAATTTGCCGGATAGAGCCGCTTTCGATTACTTCATTTACACTATGAAGTTTCTCTTTAGCGCTTTTGTTTGAAAATTGGCTAGGCATGGAACACGTTGATCTCTAGTTAACTGCTAAGTGATAAAACAGATAAGCCTGGTGAAGTGATGATTACAATTAGACCTATATAGATAGCTTAAACGTTTGCTTAAGTATAGCGCATGAATTGACACTTCGACAGTCAGAATAATCCAATAAACAGAGCCTTAGTTTGCTTTTATAAAGTGAGTTCTAGTTTATTGGAGCTGATAAGAGTGGGGGGCTTGAAATTTAGTGAGCGCTTATTCGCCTTCTCCAAACCTATCATTGATCAAGTCTTTGATCGCTGTCATTGCTTCTTCCTGATCCGCACCTTCGCAGCTGATTTCAACAAAAGATCCGCAGCTTGCGGCGAGCATCATCACAGACATAATGCTTTTACCATCGACTTCTCGGCCATCCTTTGCGATTTTAATACTGCTTTCAAAGCGTGTTGCAGTACCGACAAATTTAGCGGCTGCACGGGCATGGAGACCAAGTTTGTTAATAATTTCGATTTGTTCTGAAAGCATGGATGTTCTACTAAGCTAATGAAAAGAGGGTAGTTTATTACGTTTTGTGAGGTGAAGGTAGCTCTTTGTGGCGAATTTGGACATTATCAAATTGCGACTTGAAGTGCGCACCAAGCTGTTCGCTAATATAGACCGATCTGTGATGGCCGCCGGTACAGCCGATCGCGATAGTCATGTAGCTACGGTTTGATGCTTTGAATTGAGGAAGCCATTTACTGAGAAAGTTAATGATATCTTCCTTCATTAGTATGGATTCGGGTTGGGCGTTCATGAAGTCTACGACGGGCTTATCTAATCCACTAAAAGTACGAAGGTTTGGGTCCCAGTATGGGTTTGGCAAACAGCGAACGTCGAATACGTAATCTGCATCGCTAGGAACACCATTTTTGAAACCAAATGATTGAAAGAGTATGGCGAGCTCTTGCTCTCGTTTGCCTGTCACTCTAAGTTTTATGAGGTCTCTTAACTCGTATAGGGTTAGTTTCGTAGTGTCGACAGTCAGGTCAGCTTTTAGT
>NZ_LWGG01000939.1:0-1383 GCF_001635365.1 Oleiphilus sp. HI0128
ATTTAACCATTAATTATCCATGTAGGAATTGCTCTTATGACTAAGGAATCCGTTCAGCCTCTCACGAATAAGAAAACACTCAAACCCAGTACGCTAAGAGTGGGCAAACGCTATCGCTCATCGCGTGTCGACGGTCATTATGATGCCGTTGTCATTGGCTCGGGTATTGGCGGTATGACCAGCGCAGCTATGCTGTCTAAGGCTGGGTTAAAGGTCTTGGTATTAGAGCAACACTACACCGCTGGAGGATACACTCACAGCTACTCGCGCAATGGCTACGAATGGGATGTAGGTGTTCACTATATCGGTGAGATGGGCAACCCTAAATCACAAATGCGCAGAATTTTCGACTTTATCACTGACGGTGAATTGAAATGGGCGCCACTAAATAGCAATTACGATCGCTTCCACTTTGGCGAGGATGTTTACAATTTGCGCGCGGGTAGAGATTGTTTCAAACAAGACTTGTTAAAACACTTTCCCGAAGAAGAGCTAGCGATTGATTCCTATCTGAAAATGCTAGATGCCATTACGCGGTGCATGCCCCTTAAGGTTATGGATAAGTTGATGCCAACCTTACTTTCTCGGCCCTATAAGCTGCTCAAGCGTTTCGGCCTGCCTGACTACTTCAACAAGACGACTTATGAAGTCTTAAGTGGACTGACCTCAAATGAAAAGTTAATTGGCGTCTTAACAGGGCAGTGGGGCGATTGTGGTTTACCTCCTAAGCAGTCGAGCTTTTTAATTCATGCACTGATCGCTCGACATTACTTATCGGGTGCTTACTACCCAGAAGGTGGTGCCTGGAAAATAGCCGATACGATTATTCCTGTTATCCAACAGTCAGGTGGTGACTTGCTTACTTATGCAAGCGTCGAAAAAATAGTCGTTGAAAAGGGCGTCGCGTTGGGTGTCGAGATGTCTGATGGTCATATCATTCACGCAGATAAGGTTATTAGTGCTGCAGGCGTAATGAATACCTTTCAAGACCTGGTTCCGCAGGCGCTGAGCAAAAAGTTCTCTTATGATAAAAAGCTGCAAGAAGTTGAATCATCAAAAGCGCACTTGGGAATGTATATTGGTTTGAAGGGCAGCACTGAAGAATTGAAGCTACCCAAGACGAACTTCTGGATCTTTCCTGATTATGACGCCGATAGTGCTTTGGATGCGTTTGAGAATGACAAAGATAAGCCTTTGCCTGCGGTGTATATTTCATTTCCGTCTGCAAAAGACCCTGAATGGCAGCGAAAGAACCCTAGCAAGTCGACGATAGAAATCGTTGCGCCTTGTCCTTATGAATGGTTTGAAAAGTGGGAAGACCAGCCATGGGGGAAACGAGGCACGGACTACGAAGCACTCAAAGACATGTTTACCGAGCGTATG
>NZ_LWGG01000940.1:0-2420 GCF_001635365.1 Oleiphilus sp. HI0128
TGTTTTTTCCCTGATCTTCAAAGGCCTGTCCGTAAAAGTTTAAAGGTGTACCGCCACCTTCTTTGTGGCAAGCGTGACAAGATGGCGTATAGCCATAGTGCTGCTTGTATTGACGCGCAAAGGCAGGCATCGCGTAAATGTTTGCGGCATTCAATATCAAAACCAAGGCGAGCGATAGCTGTATGGCCTTTTTCAACATCGCTACTTGAAGTATGTGCATTGATAATATTCTCTCGATTATTCCACGATAGTGATTAGTATAGATTAAAAGCTAAACAAGCTTGGCACCGTGTCTCGCATCAGCTGTAATTCATCACCCTCTTTCCCTTCGTCACTCAAAGCCTCGACAAGCATTTTATACTGCACAGAATCTCTTGGCGGCATTAAGGTACTTTCCTTATCAGTATTCTGATAACGCTCCCAGTCCAGAACGTCTCGAATTTCTGCTTTATCTTTGATCTTATCAAGCACAATTTGCTCGTTATCACCTGACATAAAATCAAGGCGCTTAGCAGGGTTACCTCGATGACAAGTGAAGCAATACTGCTCAAACAACTTAAGTTCTTGATATTCGTTTATCTCTAACTTAGGCGCGCTACTCACTCGTGGCAAAGACATGTCAGATGTATCTAAACAACAATACTGAAGATCCTTAGCTAATAAAGCCTTCATAGTTGCCACCCGAGAAAAAGGCTTTGCTTCAAAGAATTCAACCGGTAAGTCAGAAACTCTTTGCAAGATGGCGTCTATCTTGTAGCTATAGTGAGCGTTGAGTGTTTTCAAATCTGAGTCAGTGAAGAAACTGGCGATACCATAGACACCATCGATATCCGATTTACTTAGCGTTTGTTTTGGCTCCCGCTTCGTTAATGGGTCCTGCCTTGGTGGCAGAGGTGGTAGCTTTTCAAACGCATTGAGATCTTCATTGTCTTTGGCGCCGTCACCAAAGCTAATATCAGGAGTAAGGGTTGCGTATAGCCACTCGGTAAAGGTGTTTGACTCACCACTTGGGTCTCGATTAGCCAAGTCGGATTGTGGCACCTTAATGCCCGTCTCGGGATAAGTATTCGCCCAGAGCTTGAGTAAGGTATTCACCTCTTTACTCATTGAATCAAACAAGCCTGGCTGATCTGCGTAACGTAGAGCGAGTGACAATAGTGCACGTCGACACTCATTGCCTTCGACTCCACAAGCATCTAGCCATACGCGCTGGCTAGCTACATGAAAATTTCCAACATCAGTGAGTTCATCAAAACGCTCAGGCGTAGCCAGCGGTTGTTCAATGTCTACCCCCCAATAAGGCTCGTTACCTCTGGCCGCCTGTATACGTTTAGCAACACTTAACTGTCCATTGGTTTCTTGCCAAGGGCGCTGCGAGAAAATAGGCCCGCCCCCTTGGTGGCAGGTCAGGCAGATCGCTCGACGAGTATAGACAATTCTTGGCACACACCCTTCACAATAATTTTGCACCAGCTGAAACTCAAACCGCCCTGCGCCTTCATTGTAGCTAAGCACCTCTATTTCATTTGCCCCTTCGACTAGCGCAACAAAAAGCTGGCCTTGGGTATTCATACCCAAACCCGCTGGGGTGTTTTCTTCCTGAAAGTCTGGCGCAATCAGTATTCGAGGTAAATGATGATCAGCTTGGCCTTTTAGCAGTGAACGGCCATCAGGAATCAGCAATGACAGCGGCGCTTCACCTTCAGGGTGCTGGCTCTGCAAGAGCTTGATCATTTCAGTAAAAGGGTAAGGCAAGCCATCATTCTGCGCGATTATATGGTCGAACAAAGAACGGGTTCCCTCAGGAGGGAGGTCTGTATCAGGTATCAGCTGACTATGCAGAGACGACTCTTCTACACCATCAAGAGATTGAGTGAGTTCAGAAATAGACGGATTATCAGCGTGATTGATAGACCAATATGTAATGCCAATAGCGAGCATACACAACAGGACTAACGCACTTATTGCTCTAGATAGATTCATTATTAACATTGCCCAGCTAAAGCAGCCCTTGTGATAACAAAGCTGCCTCAGCTCAAGCAATTAGGCCTCCCCATTCGTTTTTCATGACAAACATGAGTACCAAACGTTACATGAGTTTCAAGAATTCACGTAGGGCTAGTTTTTCTTCTGCAGGTAGATCTATACCAAACTGGTGGCCTTTGTTCTCAACAAAATCACCGCACTTCAAGAATACTGCATCATGTGGATTAGACGAAAGTACATGCGCAGCAGGCGTGCCTTTAGGGAAATGGACAATGCCATCTGGCTGACCGCTTAAGGTAATATTCAGGTCATGCTGTAACTTAGTGATCTTCTGCGGGCGACTGTTCTCTGCCAGCGGATCGTCAGACTTCATCAACTCATCGAAGGCCATTTCGAATTGTTCGATACGTCCTTTAACCGTGTAGTCAGGTGAA
>NZ_LWGG01000941.1:0-1363 GCF_001635365.1 Oleiphilus sp. HI0128
TTTTCCTCACTCCTTGCTATTCATTTAATTAGACTGAAAATAGATGGGCTTCAGAACCGTCTCCTTTGGTGCGCCGAGCTTAACTTCACCATCTACCACCTTATAAGGGTAAGACCACGATCTAGCCCAGCCCGCTATATGCTCTGCCACTACACGAATGTAGTCCATGGATGAGCCATCAGCATTCTTTCTTGTTTCAATATACATTAAGCCGACACCCCACTTTGCACGAGTTTTAGCAATACGCTTTAAATATTCAATGATTGAGGCTAGTTGAAAATCCTTTTTAACAAGATTTTGGTGCTCAATAGCTAACACGTTAAATTCACCCTGCGGGGAAAGTACCATCCCAAAAGGTAAAAACTCACCACGTTCAAGCAAGTTCTTTTCCATGCGCATCCAACCCTGCACCATCATATATTTAAGCTGCGCGATCGCTTGCTCCTCAGTAACCTTACCCCGCCTCACTTGGTTAAGGTCTACAGCGCTGTCCGCAATTGGCGCCTCGACAAGATCTTCTGCTTTTATTTTTCTTTTGCCTTCTTCAGCTGATACTAAGGTGCTCGACACTGAGAACAGTAAACCAAGCAGTATCAAACCAAATTTCAACATCTTCATATAGAGACTCCAATCATTATTATAACGGTGAGGTAAAACTATTGTGGATATAAATTATCTGGGCGAGAGAAGAATGTCTACAGTGAATCAGTAGAATTTGTGACTTTTGTTAGGCATTTTTTATAATGTGAACGAGGCAGTGAACGGAATTTCATAACAAACACTTTTAGCCACAAAAGCCTACCCCATATTTCCCTGCCAACAGAATTTACAGACAACAGAAACTAAAAAAACCACCTCACATTGTGAGGCGGTTTCTCGTTTTGCTTCTAACTTAACTAAACACTTTCGTATCCAGCTTCAGCTAAGATCAAGATCTTAGTGAGCAGAGATAGTCCAGTTAGTAGTGTTAGTCACATCAGTCAAGTAGATTTCACCGATAGAAGTACCAGTGTCACCGAAAGACAATGAACCGATATCTAGGTCAAACTTAGAAGTAGTGTTGATTGCGATACCGTCAACATAACCTTCTCTTGTGTTGCCACCCTGGATATCTTGAGCTGGGTTCAAAGCAACAGAACCTAGATCAAGAACTGCGTCTTTAACAGCGTAGATGTCACGCATTGAGTGAGCGAAACCGAATGCATTCAATCCGTCTAGACCAGAAGTGTCACCACGATGGTTGTGGATTTTCAGATCGTTGATCTGAACACCAGCGATATCGATGTAAACATCTAAATCAGTGATGTTGAAGTAGCTATCCATGTGGATTTTTGAGTTCGCATCACCGTAACCAGTAGAACCA
>NZ_LWGG01000942.1:0-12633 GCF_001635365.1 Oleiphilus sp. HI0128
TCTCGCCAATTGGAAACAACCCAGCCATCTGGTACTTGCCATTGGAAATCAACTTCTCTGCTTTCTTACTCGATAAGGATTTCGACAATGTTTTCAATTCTTTTAAAGTACGAATAGCGCCTGGAGCACCAAAAGCCCCGGTAAAAGGCACGAAGTCTTTTGCTAGAATATTGGTTAATAAAACGGCACTGCATTCGCCTGAACGGAAGTCATTCGAAGCAACTTTCTCATCCGTATAGGCTTCCATTTGCAAATCAATCCCCCAACTTATTGCCTTGAGCTTTGTTTCCTTCAAAAAAGAAATAAACGGCCCATTAGCACCAACAGGGTCCCAGACACAAAATTTAACCGGCGTTAAATTACTGGCATTCGCTGGCAGAGCGCTTGCGACAAGTATCAGCGTAAAGAAGAATAGTCGGGTTATTCGTGAACTCATGGTACTTCCTTTATTATTTTCAATAGAACAAGGTCTTTACCCATCCAGAAATTTGAACGACAAAATGGAACAGCAAAAAACCGAGAACGAGACAGTATCTGAATATTATTCACATTTCAATTTCAGACACTGTGATTTTCACCTAATTTGGAACAATTAGTCATGCACTCAACCGGAATAGACTGTTCTAGAATCGCTACTTATCAAACTCGATTAGGTAATAACGCGCAGGGAGAAAGAGGAAATCTAGTTTTTCTCTGCTACCACTGAGCCACTTTATCTGAAGCTGCTGATAGCTTTGTTTTTCTGCCATACCAAAATGAGCAAGAGGCTCATCAAAACTAAGAAAACCACCTCCAAGAACTTGCTGAGATAACTGCGCCGCGCTTTCATCTTCAAGAGAATGACCGAGCAATTGCACGCTGGAGCCCAATACCGTTTGCCCATTAAGTCTTAGATCGATCAATATACCCGGCTCTCGAGTCTGATTGATGAAGACGCCATGGTCGGCAGCAACTCGTTGGGAGATGATATCGAGATCACCATCCCGGTCAAAATCAACCGTCACAAAGCTCGGGGTATTTAGATAATCTTCCAAGCCCATTTCCGCTTCTGCTCGGTACATTCCTTCGCCATGCTTATTCATATACAAAACATTGGTCTGGGTACGCCGCCCTGCTCCACCAAACATATAACCGTTGCCAACATAAATATCGTTCCAGCCATCATTATTCAAGTCTGCTATCTTGCTGTGCCAACTCCAATAACTTTCTGATACAGCCCAGTCTTCAGCAAGTTCTTGCCAGCCGCCCATCGAGGACATAGACAAGACATTGCGCTGAACACCCTTAGGGTATAGTGAATAGTTGATAGCTTGCTTTGGGGGAATTACTTTACTGGCAGCTCGGCATAAAGACTCAGCCACTTTGTTTTCCTGAGTCATGAGACTACAAATATCGTCTTGCCTTGATTGCCTGGCCAGTTGAATAAGCTGCGCCTGAAGACAGTCTTGTTTTCTCTTGCTCTCAGCCAAATATTGACAGGTACCAACTTGCCCAGATTTGACAGCCTGATCAAGTGAAAGCAAAGCTCTACACGCCTGTAAGTCTGCAATGCCAGCCTGCTGACAATAGTCCAAACCACCCTCTTGGCCAAAAGACATATCAACACTAAAGTAATCAATTAGCTGGTCTCGATTGAGGTCGCCACTGGCGATACTCATCGTGTTAAATGCACTGTAAGCTGGCAGGTTACTATCGGCTTTAGCTACTTGGAAACGCCCCGATTTCCAGCGATATATAATATCGGGGGCATCCATATCATTTCCCACGAGCAACTCCGGCTTACCATCTCGATCAATATCCGAGAAAAGTACTGACAAGGTCTCCCCTTGCGCTCCAGGTAATGCATGTGGCTTAAAATCTCGGCGAGTATTATTGGATGAATGCTTCTTGATGGCAGCATTCTCAATATAATAATTTTGGGAACGGTGCGGATTAAAATGTCTTAAGTCGCCAGCAAACCAGCTACCCAAAGCCATATCAATATCACCATCCTGATCAACATCCTGAAATGCCGCTGACATCACTAGTTGACTGTTTTCAAGCATCAGCTCCTGATAGCGACCTTGATCAAAGCTACCGCCCTGGTTCCAATAGATTCTATTACCAGCACCATAAAACGACACAAACAAGTCAGGATAGCTATCTGCATCCAAATCAACAAAACTGACCAATACTGGGCTTAGTTCACTTCCAAACTCTAGCGTTTTTCGCTTAGCAAAGCGCCCCCCCATATTCTGATAAAGTCGTATGCGGTCGGAATAAGCAATTGCCAGGTCTGGCCATAGATCCTGGTTCGTATCCCCCGTTGCAATACCCCGGCCATAGCTGAAGGGCTCAAATAATTCGACAGCTTTCATCGCAGGCGCACTTTCCAGACCAATAGAAGCGGCTTTAGTCTGCTCAAAGCCAACAACAGAATCATCGCTATTTTGGCCTTTTAAAGCGTAAGACTTAAGCACAAAGTCCCGACCAAGCTCCGACTTAAGATGGTGCGTATCGACTAAATCTAGCCCTTTGGTTTTCGCTAGTAAGGCCTCTACCTCTTCACCTTCACTATGCAACGCTCCCGCAAGCTGATCATGCTGTTCATTTAAATACTGATAGCTCAGATCTGACAATAGCTCTGCTAAATAAGCTTGAATCGCCTCTTCGTTACATCGTGCTTTAAGAGCTGTATTACTAATCAGTGAGCACGCTTCTGAATCACCGACATTGATGCCCTGAAAGTAACGTGAAAAGTCGTCGCATGCCGCTTTAATAACAGGCTCATTCAACTGCGTGCAGAATGACTTATCTGCACCCTGCTCTAGCTTGTGATTGATTAGCAGCGCCTGACATCGCTGCACAGCGACTGAGCTTTCCAAACCTGAACAAGCATTCAAGTCTCCTTGCTGTACTAGCAATATATTCTGACGTATAAGCTTATGTTCATTGAGGCAAAATGCCGTCAAATCTTCTACGGCTCCAGAACCTTCAAGTGAAGCGCATAGCGCATAGCCCGGATAAAGTTCTGTATTTAGCGCTAAGCTCTCAACTAAACACTGGCGCTGACCTTCTTGAGAATTTAAAGACAAGCATGGCGATAAGCTTTGTTGCTCAAGTGTCTTCTCGAAAAAATAGTCATAACGACAGCGCTGCCTATATTGCGTAGGTAAACTATTACACTGATCCACACTTTCGTTTGTTAAGGCGCCTTTCCTGACTTTAAGATAATCAAATGCCTCCATACAGCGCTGGCGATAGCTCGCTGCATCCTCCAGATAATCACAGGCACTCGCACTAAATTGCTTCGATAATAGCTCAACAACGAAGCGTTCAAAGCAGTCATACTGACGAGACTCACCAAGAACATGGCAGGCACGGGCAGCTTTTCGCATCAGGGGGCGTGCCGAATATTCCGGTAAACCGTGAAGCTCTATTGCTTCCTTTTCAGCCGCATCATTAGTCATCGCTAGCTGAGATAGTTTTTCTGTTACCGATAGCAACTTAGCGCCCTGTGATTGCTCGGTATATGCGCTGACGGTCAGACCAGCCAGTAACGCTAAAACAGACACACTCAATAATAAGGCAAGGCTCAATTTCAGAGAGATATCTCGTGCAACCATCGTCGCGGGATAAATACTAAAAACGCCTAAAGCAAAAAAGGCTGCGCCAACATAGGCAATATCAACCCCCGCTGCCAACAAGCCAACTGAGATAACAACATCGAAGGCAATAGGAACCGGAAAAAAAGCAGCGCACAAGGCCACCACAATTAGTATTATTAAGGTCCACGACCCATTTAAGTTATCTAGTGAAACAAATTCTGCTACAAGCGCAGCAAGCCCCCCAGCTAAAAGCATAAGAGGCAGCGCCCCTTTTAAGATAAACCCTAAATGCCCCAAATATGCTTTGGTAAATTCAAAGACAAACTGAAGCCCCCTAGTTTGTTGCGTAATTGCACAGGCATTTAGCGGGAGATCAATACCACTACCTTTAAACTTACCACCCTCGCCATGAAAACGAGCACTTAAAAAGGGAATTACCAGTAAGACAAAAAATACGATCAAGATGTACTTAATGGCAACTAGCTCTATGGGCAGCAAGCTTAGTGACATCGCAACCACGATAAAATTAAAGCTTGGCGAACTACTCAGCATCGATAAAGCGGTGGGAGTAGGAAGGCCTCCCCGGTATAAACCAAAAGCAATGGGCGTAGAACAGTTGGCGCAAACACCCAAAGGAGTTCCGAGCAAGGCNCCAATAAACGCTTGTTTATAAGGATTTCGCCCATCTGCGACTTTAGGCAAGTTTATTGAAAGGAAAGATATTAAAGTCAGTACAGCTGCAGCAAATAGAAAACCAAAGGTCATTCCTTGCCAGTTGGTATATGCCCAGTTAAGCGAGCTATAGAGAATACGCTCTGCATGCCCTTGCTCAGCACTAAGCGGGTAAATGACATCAAAGGCGAGAGAACTAAGATGGTTGCGCTGGCCCATCTGAGCTTTTTCATCCAGCGCTGGAAGCCGCGACTGGGACAAGAACAACAATGAGATAAAGGCGAGCAGAATGAGAGAGCAAAGAAATCCCCTTTTATCGACTACCCGCATATTGTTCTCATTACCGTACATTCACCATCTAATTAAAGAGGCTACAGATCGAAAATCTTTCCAGGATTCATCAAGCCTTTTGGATCAAAGACACGCTTAACGCCTTTCATCATTTCGATCTCAACAGGCGAACGCGAATAACCCAGGTAATCTTTCTTGACCATTCCGACGCCGTGCTCTGCCGAGATACTACCATTGTATTTTGCGACAATATCAAAAACCCACTTATTTACCTGAATGCACTTCGAGAAGAACTCTTCATTGCTTAAATCTTCAGGCTTAAGAATATTCAAATGCAGATTGCCATCACCGATATGACCAAACCAGATAATTTCAAAATCCGGGTAATGCTCAGTCACCACTGAATTGATCTCATTTAGAAACTCAGGAACTTTAGAGACCACGACCGAAATATCGTTTTTGTACGGAGTACGCACAGAAATCGACTCTGAGATACCTTCACGCAAACGCCATAAGTTATTGAGCTGGGTTTCACTCTGGCTGATCACACCATCCAAAACCCACCCTTCTTCAACACAGGTTTCAAATAAAGCCATTGCGTCATCCATTACCTGGTCAGACGTCGATTCGAACTCCAACAATGCATAGAAAGGCGCTTCAGTTTCAAAGGGTGCAGGCACATCGTTGTGCGCTAAGACATGCCCCATCGCTTCGTGCGAGAAAAACTCATAGGCAGTCAAGTCCAGCTTTGCTTGGAATGCTTTCAAGACATCCATGGTGTTACCAATATCTGATAGACCCAGAACCAAAGCAGTCAGATTGTTCGGTTGACGCGTTAGTTTCATTGTTGCTTCAGTGATAAAACCAAGTGTTCCTTCAGCACCAATAAACAAGTGACGCAAATCATATCCGGTATTGTTTTTCAACAAGTCTCGGTTTAGTTCAAGAATTTCGCCAGCACCTGTTACCACGGTTAAACCCAAGACCCAATCACGGCTCATGCCGTATTTGATAACTTTAATACCGCCCGCATTAGTCGATAGGTTACCTCCTAGCTGACTAGAACCGGCCGATGCAAAGTCAACCGGATAGTACAAACCGTTCTCTTCGGCGAAGTTTTGCAACTGCTGTGTAACAACACCAGCCTGACAACGTACAGCCTGATCACTGGCGCTGAAATCAACGATCTGATTCATGTAATCGAAAGAAACGACCACTTCACCATTGCTTGCCACAGCCCCCGCACTTAAACCGGTTCGTCCGCCAGAAGGTACTAGTGCAAACTCGTGCTCATTCGCTAGCTTAACAATTGCCTGAACTTCTTCAGTTGTTTTGGGGAATACAATCGCTAGAGGCTTAGGCGCATATATTTTCGTCCAATCCTTACCATGAGACTCTAGAGTCTCCGCATCAGTACGAACTTTCCCGTCTTCTACCACTGCTTTTAACGCATCAATTATCTGAGTTTCCGAAGCCATAAGCTTATCAATCCACCTAAATCTGTTAATAACTGTACTCTTACTTCCAAGGCTAGTTAGCTAAAAGGCAAGAAATAACAGCGCTTAATGTTAAATTTAATTCTAGCTATTGCAACTAAACAATTGATATAGCTAGAATTAAAAAGAGTTTTAATATTTTGAACGACTAAAAAGCGGAATATGTTATCATACGCGGCTTTTCCAGACACAAATTCTTGAAATAATCTGTTGTTAACAGTGTATTTTGATTCTTAGATAAAAGGTTTTTTGCGAATATGACTACGACGTCTTTAGATAAAGGTAAAATCAGGTTTTTGCTTTTAGAAGGTGTACATGAATCTGCTGTGGAAACACTTAAAAAGGCAGGTTATACCAACATTGAATATTTGAAAACTTCTTTGGCTCAAGATGAGTTGATCGAAAAGATCGCAGATGCTCACTTCGTCGGTATTCGTTCACGCACTCAATTGACTGAGGAAGTATTTCAAGCCGCTAAAAAGCTAATCGCAGTTGGTTGTTTCTGTATTGGTACCAATCAGGTCGACCTTAAAGCAGCTACCAAACACGGTATCGCTGTTTTTAACGCTCCTTACTCAAATACTCGAAGTGTTGCCGAACTAGTACTTGCCGAAGCAATTCTACTACTTCGTGGCGTACCTGAGAAGAATGCTCTTGCTCACCGCGGTGGCTGGCTAAAATCAGCTACCAATAGCTACGAAATTCGCGGTAAAAAGCTCGGGATTGTTGGCTACGGCAGCATCGGCAGCCAGTTGAGCGTTCTTGCTGAATCATTGGGCATGAAGGTCTACTTCTACGATGTAGTAACCAAACTTCCTTTGGGTAATGCAACGCAACTTGATTCTATGGAAGACTTGCTTGGCATGTCTGATATTGTCAGCCTGCACGTACCTGAAACCGGTGCAACACAAGACATGATGGGACCAGAACAGTTTGCTCAAATGAAAGATGGCAGCATCTTCATTAACGCAGCTCGTGGAACAGTTGTTGTAATTGACGCATTATGTGAAGCACTTAAGTCTGGCCGAGTATTGGGCGCCGCAGTGGATGTATTCCCTGTAGAGCCTAAGTCAAACAACGAAGAATTTATTTCTCCTCTTCGCGAGTTTGATAACGTTATCCTAACGCCTCACGTTGGTGGTAGCACAATGGAAGCGCAAGCCAACATTGGTTTCGAAGTTGGTGAGAAGCTAGCTACCTATAGTGATACTGGTACTTCTATCACTTCGGTTAACTTCCCTGAGGTTGCGCTACCATCTCACCCAGATAACCACAGAATTCTTCATATTCATGAGAACATTCCGGGTGTTATGTCCGAGATCAACCAAGTGCTATCTGAAAACAACATCAACATTCTAGGTCAATACCTTCAAACCAACGAAGGCGTGGGTTATGTTGTAATTGATGTTAATAAAGAGTGCAGCGGTCTAGCGAAAGACAAGCTAAAAACAGTCAACGGAACGATTCGTTGTCGAGTTCTGTTCTAGAAACAATTCGATCCGCAAAAAGCAAAAAGCAAAAAGCCGCATCTCATTTGAATGCGGCTTTTTTACTTCTAAATTAAGACTTAATTCTAACGAAAAGCGCTTATGCCTTGGATGCTGAGCCTTTATTACGAACCTTAGTTACCTTCTTGGTCACTTTTTTGCCTGCCTTTTTTTCCTCAACAATACTCGTCGTGGAATTTGCATTAAACTCACTAAGCAAAGCGTCAAACACGCTCTGCCTTTTGAGAAGCGACTCATTTACCAGATGATGCTGCGCACCCTCTAGATAGGCTATTTTCACCTCACTAAACACTCTCTTTAGCACCGTGATATTGTGTTCCCAGTCAACTGTCATGTCGTCAGTGCCCTGAATAATCAATACCTTTCGTTTGAGCTTCTTACCACTTTCAATTCGTGGAACCCAATCGCGTAAGGCACTAATCCAGTCAACCGCCAACCACTTGGACTGCAAGGGGTCATGTTCTTTCAGAAACTTCAGGAATTTCACATCCGCGCTATTTTGTGAGAATGAGCGATGCCACACTTTGAAAAACGGTTTAACCAAAGAGTGAGCCTTTTTAACAAAGCTCCAGCCTTTAGGTCGCACCAGCGGCGCGAGCAAAACCACCTTATCAAAAGCTTCACCGTGCGTTTCAGTATGCATTAAGCGGTCAATCAAAACTGCCCCGCCCGTACTCTGACCAACACAGTGGAATGGTTGCGGTAGATTAGCGCGACACGACGCCAAACAAGCATCGATCGCCTCTTGATACTGCTGGAAACACTGAATTGAAGCAGGCTTGCCACTTGATAATCCATGTCCAGGCATATCATAGATAACAACCGCATAACCCGACTTTATTAAAAAGCGAATTAGGTGATGATATATTCCGGCATGATCGAAGTATCCATGAAACACAAACACGGTACCTTTAGCATCAAGTGGTTTAAAGCTTTGCATAACGATACGAAAGTCACTTGCATCAAGCCAACCTGCACGCTGCTCTAGTCCGTCGAACTCACGATAGAAAGCCATATCATAGAAGTCATAGTAATGCGCTATTTCCCCCTTAACTGCAGCTTTCGACTTAAACGAAAACTTACCTAACTCCATTAATAAGCGATCACGATCCCAATTCATTCAACTTCCTCAATTAACTACTTTGTATCTAGATGTAAACGACGCAATTAGACGTTTCTATTAGCTTTGTTAAAAATTAACAAACGCTCAGATACATAAACTCACATTTAACATTGTTTTAAATTAGAGCCCTAAAAAGCATCAATAATTTAGTTACAATATAACCACAACGACATTACAAGGATATTTTAAATTGCGACCTACCGTGAACTAGCAAACTTATCTTAGCTGCTGGTTCATTACCTGAGTAATTAGTGTCGCAAATAAAGAAGAGAGTAGATCATGAGACAAGAAAGTAAACCTTTTACCTTTATCGACATCGTATTGGCCATGAGCATCACTGGCATCATGCTTGGCTTCCTCGTTCAACAGCTTCTCGACTTTTAGTATTTAACAGCGGCCTGTTTTGCCGCATAATCACCAGATATTTTTTGCTGGGTGATAAATAAATGGAATACCTTCCTCCCTGGTGGGCCAGAAATGGCCACCTTCAGAGCGTCTATCCTTCAGTTTTCAGAAAGGTATCAGCTGACTTTTATACTCGTGAGCGCCTGGAAACACCCGACCAAGACTTTATCGACCTGGATTGGGCCAAGAACAAGCAAAGCCCTCTTAAAAGGCTTGTGGTGCTTAGTCATGGCCTTGAAGGACATAGTAAACGTCCATACATACTCGGCATGGCGAAAATTGCGCTCCAGAACAACTGGGATGTGCTTGCCTGGAACTTCCGCTCATGCAGTGGCGAACCAAACAGAAAGCTCCAGTCATACCACAGCGGTCAAACAGGAGACTTACAATACGTTGTTAAGCATGCCATAGCACAAGGTTACGAAGAGGTCTGCTTAGTTGGCTTTAGCATTGGTGGCAATAAGACACTTTTATACCTTGGCCGCGAATCCGAAGACGTTCCCAAAGAAGTCAGCGGCGCCGTTACCTTTTCTGTTCCATGTGATTTAACTAGCAGCTCAAAACAGTTAGCGCTGCCACAGAATAAAATTTACATGAAAAATTTCCTGTTCAGCCTTAAAGCAAAACTTAAAGAAAAAAAGCTTCGTTTCCCGCAAGAAGTTGACCTAACAGGTTTTAGAAAACTGAAAACCTTTTACGACTTTGACCAGCGCTACACTGCACCATTAAACGGCTTTGCTAGTGCAGAAGAATACTGGTACAAATCGAGTTCTAGCAGGTATATAGAACAGATAAATACACCAACACTACTTATCAGCGCGTTAGATGACCCATTCCTCACAAAGCAATGTTTCCCACATGAAGCAGCGAAGAGCAACCCTTGCTTCGAGCTAGAAACACCACGTTTTGGTGGTCATGTTGGCTTTATGGGCTTTAACAAAGAAGGACTCTACTGGTCAGAAGAACGTGCGATTGAATACTTAAATCGCTTAAGCCGGTTTTAAAGCTTAAAGCCAGCTCTCAATTGCCTCGTGTGCCTGAACATTCTCCGCTCGAGCCTGCAAACCACCCTCACTCAAATAAACGCTAAACCGAGCCCGGTCTTTCATAGGAATAAAGGTACCACTCCCGTAAACCAAGCTCGCCCCTGGCAGCCACTTATAACTAGTTAGCCATTGCTTAAAATCTCTAAGCACAGGCAGCGTATTTTCTGAGCCCTTGTCAGCCTGCCAAAGATTAAACAGCGTCCTGGGCTTATTTCTTTCATCATCTATTGAATGGTAACGTCCAGATAAGCGGTCAAAACGAAATGCATCTTCCATCCCTAAAAAGCGCCAGAAATCTCCCCAGACGAGCAAGCGAGCATCCAGCTGCCACACATCCCCTTCTATTTCAAAGTGCAGAGGAGGCTGTTCGTTTAGCTCTAAAACCAAATTATATCGTTGAGGTCCAAGTCTAAATGTTTCAACGCTTGCTATCTTTTGAGCAGAAGTTTGTGCTTTAAAACTGTACAAATCCCAGGAACTGTAAAGAAGGGCCATTGCAGAGAGTATAGCTAGAATAGCAAGCGTAGCTTTTAGCCATGCCTTGAACCATGTACGAAGGAACAGGTACTTGAAAGAAATAACAATTAGCAGAGCGCCGAGAATAGCAATAGACAAGACGGGCAAGAACATAATTACCTCCTACCCTTGTATAAGCTTAAGTACCATACCCAATTGAAGCCAGACTTTCTTCTGACAACTTTAACAAAGCATCATTCTGGGTTTGTGCCTTGGTCATACTCTCAATGTAGTATTCCAATGAAGTCAGTGCATCAGCCAGAGTTTCTAACAAAGTCTGGTCAGGCATCGTATCACCGTCAACCAACTCCTGTTGAATACAGGACATGCACTTCAATAACAAGGACGTTAACCTCTCCTCACCAATGATGCTCATTGCACCACGGATACTGTCCATGACAGTATAGACTGTTGCCAGGTGAAGCTTATCACCCTGGGATTCAACGTAGGAGCTAATTGATCGTTTAGCCAAGCCTAGCCCGGACTTTGACTCATCAATAACAACGATAGTCGCTTCGCTCAAATATGGCGTTTCGCCATCTTTATGGGCCGACTGCAACTCTACTTCACCCTGAATACCCGTTTCTTCAAAGCGCTTAATCGCCTGCTCAATACCTAACACAGCGTCAGCTACAGCAAATAAATCCTGTTCGGCAACATCCGTCCCTGTGCCTTGCCAAGTTTTGATTGCTTCGATCTGCTGATCACAAGCTAGGCTAATTTTCTTCAGGTCGAGCATAGACAAGGTGCTGCTCAGGCGTTCAAAGACACCCACTATAAACTGCATATCCTCATCGCTTGGCGCATCACCACGCTCAAGAATATCTAATTTTTCTTTAAGCTGAATTAGCTCTTCTTGCAATGCATTGGACAAAGACTTAAGAACATCTGCACCCGGGCCAAACAACCGCTTGCTTTCTGCCGATAAAGACTTTTCATCAAAATCCAATAGGGAAACTTTGTAGCCTTCCAGTACTGCATTCACTTGCTGAGAATAATAACCACTAATTGCTAACAAGTAGATAAGCTCTTTATGCAAAGACTCCGGTGCCGATTTACTGGTCACCACAGTTCCAACCAATGCCATCTCACGAAGGTACTTTTCAACCTTCATAAACAAGCGCTTGCGAAGGTCATGAGTACTCATATCTTGTTCAAGCAAGGTGTCTGCGACAATATTCACTAAGGCCCAAAATTGCGCCAATGGCTCACCAGCACATAGTTTCATTGCACCTTTGGAGGCACGAGAGATTAGCCGCAACGCTATTTGCTTGTTTCGGTCACGCAATATGTCAAGCAAACCAACCTGATACATATGCCTGAAGCGCTTAGCGTGGTGTTCAAAGTCACCAAGTTTATTACTACTCGATAGGCCAAATATAGTGCTCGGGTCAAATGCCCTATCGCTGGGTAAGTCAAAAAAGTGTGACTCTGGAAAGGGTTTGGTTTTTCTGGCTATTCGAAGCTCATTGATAATCGGCAAAAGAAGCTCTGGATGATCAAGCTTCTTCTGACAAAAATATTCGGTATAACGGCGCAAGATAAAAATAGCATTACTTAGGTTTGTTAACAGGCCATTTTTGTCGTCATTTGCACCAACAGGCACTTCATTCGCTAAGGCAACAGATTCCTGACATAGCAGCACGCAGCCCTGTACCTCTACCAGCACAAAGATACCGCGCAATTGGTTCAAGTAATCGATGCAGTTCTGAAGATCTTCTCCACTGTCGCGATTTTCCTGAAATCGTTCCAGGCTTTGCTCTGCGTGTTGAATTGTTGCTTCAATTTCCGGCTGAACCAGTTCAATAGAACTTAGACTCGTAGATGACAAGGCCATAAGCTAATTCCGGTCCAAAGAGTAATTATCAAGTTTCAAAATAAAACCGCTTTAATTCTTGTATTAATACTTCTAACCAAATAACGTCTCAGTTAATGGTCAGAACATGCTCTAAATCAATTTAAAAAAATATCGTTGGTTATTAATTTATA
>NZ_LWGG01000943.1:0-1323 GCF_001635365.1 Oleiphilus sp. HI0128
CCGGCATAGTCGAATTAACTTTGTTACCCCAGAGCAAAGGCACTTAGGTCTGGATGAAGAAATATTATCGAAGAGGGATGAGCTTTATCGCAAGATGAAAAGAAAGAACCAAATAAGGTGGTCAAAAGCTACGCGGAACTGGGAGAAAGTGGGTGACGTTAAGTTGAACCCGGAGAAGGAAAAACAAGCAGCTTAAATGCTCAGGCGACAACTACCTTGAAAAACGCCGTTATCGCAAACGGTGATCGAGTAATCGCAACGACTGATCACCATCAATCACAAACTCCTTCCATGCATTGAAACTCAATTTGTCGAGCACGTTATTCTTAGCGCTTTTAAGCCGAGAGTACGATGCCAAACAAGAGATTAGCAATGCGACACATTAAAGATATTCTCCGCCTCAAACTCGAGGCAAAACTGAGTCATCGAAATATTGCCCGCAGCTTAGGAATCGGCGTAGGCACTGTTTCCACTTATGGAAAAAGAGCGGTTGATGTTGGGCTAACCTGGCCACTTCCAATAGAGATGACTGACAATGAACTAGAACGTTTATTATTCCCCGACGCCAAGATCAATACGCGCCATGGTCGGGTTATGCCTGATTGCGCTGCCATTCACCAAGAACTCAAGCGCAAAGGCGTTACCAAGCAATTGTTGTGGGAGGAATATAAGCAAATACATGGCGACGCGGGCTATCAGTATTCGCAATATTGCGGCTACTATCGTGAATGGCGTTCTAAGCAAAAGCGCTCCATGCGCCAGATTCACCTTGCCGGTGAAAAAATGTTTGTGGATTACAGCGGGGCCACGGTACCTATCGTTAACCCGGATACTGGCGAGATCCGTTCAGCTGAGATCTTTGTAGCCATACTTGGCGCGAGTAACTACACCTTCGCAATGGCGTCATGGACGCAACGCAAAGCCGACTGGATTAACGCACATGTGAAAGCCTTTGAGTTCTTTGGCGGCGTACCGGAGATCGTTGTGCCTGACCAGTTACGCAGTGCTGTCAGCAAGCCAGCTCGTTATGACCCCGGTATCAATGTGAGCTACCAGCACATGGCATCACATTATAAAACGGCGATCATTCCCGCTAGGCCACTCAAGCCCAAGGATAAAGCAAAAGCAGAAAACGCGGTATTGATCGTGCAGCGCTGGATACTGGCTCGACTACGACATCAAACCTTCTTCACGCTGGCAGATCTAAATCAGACTATTAAGGTCTTGCTAGATGACCTTAACCGCCGTGCCTTTAAGAAACTACCGGGTTCCCGCTTAAGTCAATTTGAAGCCTTGGATAAGCCAGCGCTTAAATCGCTTCCC
>NZ_LWGG01000944.1:0-745 GCF_001635365.1 Oleiphilus sp. HI0128
CGAGATGCCGAGACTTTATTATTACAGCAATCCCGTATTAACTCAGAACTGCAAGAAGGCTTGATGAAAACACGGATGATACCGTTTTCATCAATTGTTCCAAGACTACGCCGTATCGTTCGCCAAATTGGTGGCGAGCTAGGTAAGCAAGTCGATTTTGATGCACTGAATACCGAAGGTGAAATGGATCGTTCCGTATTGGAAAGAATGGTCGCTCCGCTTGAACACATGTTACGTAACGCCCTCGATCATGGTATTGAAACTGTTAACGAGCGTAAAAAAGCTGGCAAACCAGAGAGTGGCACAATCACACTCTCTCTAATGCGTGAAGGCGGAAATATTGTCTTGAAGATGAAGGACGATGGCGCTGGAATTAACGACAAAGTTGTTCTAGATAAAGCGATAAAACAAGGGCTTGTACCCAAAAACACGAAACCTAGCCGCCATGAAATTATGCAATTTATCATGCACCAGGGTTTCAGTACGGCAGAAAAAGTGACGCAGATTTCCGGTCGAGGTGTCGGCATGGACGTTGTAGCCAGTGAAATCAAGCAAATGGGCGGCAGCATTGAAATCAATTCTGAGTTTGGTCACGGTACCGAGTTTGCTATTCGTCTACCCTTTACGGTATCCGTTAACCGAGCGCTGATGGTAAACATTGGTGAAGACTTCTACGCCATTCCTCTGAATACTATTGAAGGTATTGTTCGAGTCAGCCCTTATGAGCTGGAAGAATACTATAAAC
>NZ_LWGG01000945.1:0-1518 GCF_001635365.1 Oleiphilus sp. HI0128
TGGGCGCATGACGGCGGGGTTGATTTAAAGAGCAAACTTCCAGAGGTTATTGACGGAATATCAAAAAAGAATAATAAAATAAATATTTCTGGTGAATATATCGATAAAGCTTGGAATATGATGAATATTGTCTCTAAAGAAATTGGTAATTCAGTAACGCTGCGACTGAAAGAGAGGTTTTGATATTTCTGTTTCCTTGTTCACGACAACGTTTTATAAAATCTATCAACATATTAAGTAGATACTTAGGTTTTATTTCTGTTTACCGAAAAAGGGCTACATTAGCCCTCTCTCAGCCATGGATACTACATTCGATCCAACCACCATGTGATCAAGAACTCGAATATCAACTAAGTCGAGTGACTCTTTGAGCCTCTTCGTAATATCGATGTCTGATTGAGATGGTTTAGTGTGACCGCTTGGATGATTGTGAGCGAATATGACTGCGGCTGCATTGCAGGCTAGACCGGCTTTCACAACTTCGCGTGGATAGACACTTGCCCCATCGACTGTTCCAGAAAAGAGCTGCTCATGATGAATAATATTATGCTGAGAGTTTAGCCAGATCGCATAGAAAACTTCGTGTTCATGATGGCCAATTAATGCTTGGATGTGATTCGCTGCGCTGGCTGAGCTGGTAATGGCCAAACCATGAGAAAATGTTGTTTGAATATGGTTAATTGTTGCTGAAATTAAATCTTCAGAATTGACCATTACGTAGTTGCCGTGAGTATCTTTGATTTGAATGTTTTCTTGTTTCATTGTTATGCCCTTTAGCTTGTTGATGGGCACGTTTAGAACACTCGTTAAAAGCAGTGATACAAGCATGTTAGCCAACCGGAGCGGGTAACACGGGTGCCAGCTAACACCGATAGGGAATGCTTGTATTGATGACTTCGAGGGTTAGAGTTGCTTGAAATCAACTGGTATTGGGCGATTACTAAAAAAAGATGAATTAATGTATTCTTCAGGCATAGTTGATGAGATGCTCTGAATA
Source organism: Oleiphilus sp. HI0128 (assembly GCF_001635365.1). Lineage (NCBI taxonomy): Bacteria > Pseudomonadati > Pseudomonadota > Gammaproteobacteria > Oceanospirillales > Oleiphilaceae > Oleiphilus > Oleiphilus sp. HI0128. The sequence continues at coordinate 998 of NZ_LWGG01000945.1, forward strand.
TATAAGTTAAAAATTAAGCAGGGAAAAATGGATCTTATTTCTAATACTGGCTTGAGAAGCCATCTTTCAGATATTAAAAAGCAGCTAGAAGATCAACCAACAGGTTTCATCGTTGTTTCGCCATTTTTAGCGAACGATATGAACGACTTACTAAGCGAGTTTGATTTTTCTTCGTTGGAATCATTCACATTGATAACTACGTTCAAACCGAATGATCCCGAACAGTTAACAAAGCCTTTTCAGCTAAGGTCAGTGTTTCAATATTTTGAAACAAACTATCCAGATCCCCCTGTGTCAGGATAGTTGTCGCCTCTGTTAATTTTTAATAATTGAATAGGAGGCGGTAAGAGAATATGAGTGAAGCATTATTCAAAAGAGTTTAAAGAAGCCATTGTTAAGAAGTGGCTTGAAAGTGGGTTATCATTAAGAACGTTTTCAGCCCAGGAAAACATAAACCTATCCACCTTGTATTCCTGGCGAGATAAATTTCAATTACCAGGTTCAAGTGTGACAAAAAGTAG
>NZ_LWGG01000946.1:0-3933 GCF_001635365.1 Oleiphilus sp. HI0128
ATTGTCTAAAATACGTTTCATCAAAGTCTATTTCTGTTGGCCTAATGGAGCCATCAATATAGACACCCCAGTTTAGTGAGTCGCCATCTACACGAATAAGGTCAGCAACTTGAAGCGTTTGATCTTCTATTTTTAGAATGACATCGAACTCGATGGCTTCAGGACCGCCAGCGGTAATAACTGTATTTCCAAGTGTAAAAGTACCACTGCCACTAACTTCTATATCAGGCTGACCAGTGCACAATGAATTTGAGTAAACTTCCAAACTTGCGGTTAGACTGTAACCATTAAATATATAAGACTCGAGATTATAATCGCCATATTCTTCATCGTAATAGCAGGAAGCAGACCAAAGACCATTTATTCCGAGCGGGTCTGGCGTATCATTACCCCCACTACTGCAGGCGGCTAAAAATATTACTGCCAAACATACGATAGAACTTCCAATTTTCATTACTACTCCCTAAATATAACGCTTTTATAAACGGCGCGCGTGTCTTTGCGCGTCCAGTGTAGCCCACGTTCCTTCGTGGGCGGAACGAGGTTTGATAAACTTGTTAAGTGATTTAATGCAGTGCATTTAATTTAACTACACTATCATCGAAGGTGCTTACCGGAATTAAGAAAGCCAGGCCCGTACTAGTTTGTTTATAGCGAACGTAAACTTCGCCAGCTTTGTAAGAATATAGCTGTAATGATCTTGCCTCATAGACTGTTACACCACCATTATTTTGAGTTTCATTTTTGATATCGATGGCAAGAATACCCTTTGAGCAAGACCAGTCAGGACGTAGTATTTGTGATGAATTAACTACAGATTCATTTTTGTACCCAGTGAACAATAGTTCATTAGCGGATGCATTTATTTCAAATTGATCGTATTGACGAAGTTGCCAAAAACCAAGGCTATTGTAATGTGAATAGTTTTCGAAGTTTAAGGTGTATTTACCAGACAAAGAGGTACAGCTTTGGTTTCCGATAACCAAGCTTTCGTTTGGTTTATATTGTTGAAAACCACAACCTGCTAGTAGTCCAATTATTATCGTTAGAATTATATTTTTCATATGGTCACTTAACGCTTTTATAAACGGCGCACGGCTCTATCGTGCGTCCAACGTAGGCCACGTGTTTTTGTGGCCGGAGTGATGTTTGATGAACTGGTTAGATGTTTTAGAACACCCAACTACACCAAACACCACGTTAAAACCTTTGTACTTGCCCAGAGACAAAAACACCCTAGATGGCGACTTTACCGGACTCCCTAGGAACACACCACCAACGAAACCTCTACAAATTAAAATGTACCTGAGAAGCTTAAACAGCGGAGCGGAACAGTTGGAAACCGTGCCACCTACCTTAATAATTTAAACGGAGGAATGCTCGATAAGAAACGAGCATTCCCTGCAGAATATTGAGCCCTAAACCTTAAGAGCCAAAAAACATTTAACGCTTAGCTAAACGGAGAGGTGAACTGGCGACTTTTTTGAGTGTTTTTCAAAAAAGGTGTCAGTTTGCCGAGTCCGTTTGAGCGCATTGTTATGTACTTAATTTTGATATTAGTTTTTTAAAAAGATCACCATAAAGAAATATGAAGCCAGCCAACAATATACATACTGCGAAAATAAATTTGTTGTGCACACTATTAACATATTGATAATCATATTTTTTTAACATTACACCATTAACACTTACCTGTTTTACCTTTAGGCCAAACAGTAAAGTATCCGCAAACCAAACCTTTACGTCAGCTCCCTGGGTAACCATATTCCGCTTTTGGGGTTTCAAGCGTAATCGATATTGCTCTTTTGACCCCGCTAAATTTAAATAGGTTTTATACCCGCGATATTTTACGTGTTTGAAACTTTCAATTACGCCTGCTGTAACTTCGTATTCATTTATTTTTTTTGCAGGGTCATCGAGTATTGATATTGTAAGCCCAATAATCACAGCAGCAGCTAGAGCCGAATATATAAATTTAAACAGTGCTTTAAAAGTTGCCATAACTTCGTTCTGAAACATAACGCCTTGCACAGCGGAAACTGTAGTGTAGTGGCTTTGTGCAACAATGAGCGAAGCGAATGCACAAAGCCGCGGAGCGGAGGTTTTCCGACTGGTGCAACTTGTTAGATGCATACTGGACTAATGTGCACTGGTTTTTGAAAGCAAGTTGAGAACAACAACGCCACCAACGATTAAACCCATGCCAACATACCCCCAAAGGTCAAGTTTTTGCCCGTGCATGAACCATGCGATTAGAGTTACTAAAACTATGCCAAGCCCTGACCAAACTGCATATGCAATACCAACAGGGATTGATTTCAGAGTAAGTGAAAGTAAATAGAAAGCAGCGCCATAGCCAATAATAACAAGCAGCGATGGGGCGATTTTAGTAAAACCTTCACTAGACTTAAGACTGGATGTTGCAATTACTTCACAAATAATAGCAGCGGATAAGAATAACCAGTTTTTCACAGTTTTCTCCAATGTATATATTTTTCGAAAGATTAAACTAACCCTTTAAAAATGAACAGTCTTGTTCTTTTGGAGAGGCTGTGAGCACATGGGGCATCTAACGCCCGGCTCACCGAGCAAATTTTATTGGCGGCTTTTTTGGTACAAAAAAGGTGACAATAAAATTTGTCCGGTGGAGCCGCTTGTTAGTGCCATTTTTATGTATATGATGGTAATATACATAAATGATTAATTGGAAACAAATAAAAGGCTTTAATTGGGATGCTGGCAACGAAAGAAAAAACGTTGATAAACACAGCGTAAACCAGTTAGAGGCCGAACAATTATTTTTTAATGAGCCTTTATTACTGCTGCCGGACAAAAAGCACAGTGATAAAGAGCCCAGATACCATGCCCTTGGAATTACCGATGATGGGCGGCAACTACATATTACTTTTACACTGCGTGAAGATAACACTTTGATTAGAGTGATTTCTGCACGACCAATGCACAAGAAAGAGAGGAAATTTTATGAACAAGCATAAACAGCCTCCAAAGTTTAAAACAGAGGCAGAAGAACGAAAGTTTTGGGAAGATAATGATTCCGCTGATTACTTGGACTGGAGTAAGGCCGCAAAAGTAACAATGCCCAACTTAAAACCATCGACGAAAACAATTTCCTTGCGGTTACCTGAGTCTTTGCTTGAAAGCATTAAAATTGAGGCTAATCGAAGAGACATGCCTTACCAGTCCTTAATCAAATCTTGGCTTGCTGATGATGTTCGACAGAATCGCTTAGCTTCTTAAGAGCACTAACGCCTGCCACAACGGCTTGGGTGAAGTGGCGGCGTTTTTGCGTCTTTTTGCAAAAACGGTGACAGTTTACCCAAGTCCGATTGATGGCACTTGTTATGTAAACAGTTATTTGTTCCGTATTTCTATTACTACGTCAGCCTCTCTCTTTATATTTGGCCGAGTTAACTCAGGATCTTCTTTATCCAGACACATAAACTGAATTTCTGCCTGGGCATCTGATGTGAATGGAACCATATCCTTTTGAGATACTCGAACAACTTGGAAGTGCTTATTTTGATTGTTACAAAATGCAAATGCTTCTTTATATACATCAGCTTTAACACTGCCACCAACCACATCGAATCCTTTTTGGGATCTAGAAATCAAATACGTATCTATCCCTATAGGGATTACGCCTGATGATGTTGCACAACCGGAAACTAATAAAACAATAAAGAATATTCTCTTCATTTATCTCTTCACTCCTTGGCCAAACTTTATTCATACGCCCAGTTCATTGGGTATGCATCTTTGCTGAATTTACATAGACATAATGACTCCCCACGTCCCAAAAGAGTGCTGACCTCCTATCGTGGGTTAGCAAAGCCAGAGCCATAATATATGTGTCATACCATATAAGCGGAGGCCAGCACCATGAAAAACAATACCATAATTTTTGTCGGATTG
>NZ_LWGG01000947.1:0-1103 GCF_001635365.1 Oleiphilus sp. HI0128
GATCCACCTTGCCAGGAACTTGGTAGAAGATAACAAGCTTGCAACAAACCACTTGCAAAGATTGGATACAGAAAGTCAGGCAAAGGTTTTGGAATTGGCCTACCAATACAGCCGCTACCTGGCAGTGAGAAAAAAATCCGACCTTCCACACCTTGGCAAACGAACGATCGAACTACTTTCGACTAGAAGTAAGATCGATAAGACTAAAGTATTTCCAGACTTTCCAACACCTAAGTATCGTGACGATCAAGGACATAACTCACGCCGATTAACGCTAGCCGGCGGTTATGACGGCAGCCACCATTTCCAGCAACTGGAAATTCGAGCAGCATACCATGATCAACTGGATGCCTTACCTGGCTATATTCAAGGCGCTAAACTTGAAATGCTTAACATGAAAGTTCGTCGTACCGAGGTAAATAACGAGGCAAAGACTCGACTCCAAGAACTGAAACTCATCGATATTGCCTCCTACACACCTCGAAACCTACTAATTACACCAATTTCCTGGCATGTTGCGACAGGCTTTTATCGACCTCGCAGCGCCCCTGAAGAGTTAAGCAGTTTTTTGAATGCTGGTGGAGGGCTGAGTTATGAATATCTTGGGCAGCGTCTATACATCCTTACTGACGGAGAACTGAATCTCGATAATGATATCGATAAAGGCTACTGGTTAGCAGCAGGCCCCCGACTTGGCTGGCTAAGCCAGCATGAAGACTGGAACCTAAAGCTAGAAGCCTATCGCCCCTTTGATCTCTTCGGCGCTAAGTTCAAGCGCTTGGATATTGAGCTTGGCTTTAGCTTCAACCTTGGTGCTCAATGGCAAATCCGGGCACAAACGGCTTACCACAGCTTTTATCAGCAACAAACCAAAGAACAAGCCTATCAGCACTCCTCCAGTTTTTCTCTGGTTCATTATTTTTAAGAGTAAGAAAAAGGGTTTCTCAATCGAAAACATACATTCCCTCGTCTCGCTGGCAGGGTTAGCGCGGGGTAGACTCAGCGAGGGGTGGAACCCTCTGCCTACAGATATGAGGTTATACTATTATTGTAGGTAGAGCCTTCCATGGCTCGCTAGCGGGTTAGCACGAGATATACTCATG
>NZ_LWGG01000948.1:0-3084 GCF_001635365.1 Oleiphilus sp. HI0128
TTGCTACCCCACAAATAAACAGTAGCCTCTGATTTTACTTTAATATCAACTTGATCGACTGTGTAATAAGCCCAAAGAGCACCTAGCCGGTAACACATTGAACAATTACAACTGGTAATTGATTCTAGTAGCATGTCTGCTGTTATAACGATATTACCGCAATGACAAGTAGCTTTGACCATGTTTCCTCCTTGAACACTTAACGCCTTGCTAAGCGGAGAGCGCTAGCGAGTCCAGTGGAGGCCGTCTTTTGGCCGGAACGATGCTTGAGCAATTTGTTAGGCTACCTGAAATTTTTAAGAACTTTGTATTTAATACTTTGGTTGGTGGCATTAATGATTTCTAGTAACGCCCCCTTGTAACCTATTACATTAGACTCGTTTAAATCGTACTCAACATCATTTGAGAAGGCTGGTCTAGCCTTATTATTAGAAAACTCTCGATAGCTAATATTGACTTTATTTCCGATTTTTCCAGAGTAAAGTAGTGTTTGCTGAAAAGATAACATGTCATTGTTTGTGTGTTTGGTGATGTCATAGTCAGCATCTGAGCAAACTGTACCACCAAACGCAGAAACACCGCAGATTTCCTTTTCGTTATGATCAATATACATACCGCCATAGGGATCAGCTAAGGTACTTTTTTGGACCATTCCATAGTTCGTTGGAGCGTAAAATACTTTGTTCCCGCTGTATCCGACTTGGGTGTATATACCAGGAGAAAAAGTGTAAGAGCCGAGCAAACCTACTGAGGTTGTATACTTCAGAGATATTGCATTGACAGTTTTCTTGCTGCCTTTTGCGAGCATTTCCTCGCCAACGAAAGCAGTTGTTTCAGTGCCAATTGCGGGGTAATCAATTAGTGTTTCTTCTATTCCTCCACCATTCTTCTTCAACGAAGTACATCCAGAAAGAACTATTAATGCTATTAAAATTCCTATCGTCTTCATACTTAATCCGGTTTCTGGTTAATGAATAAGCCTAACGCTGCCAACAACGGCAGACTTGTAGTTGTGATTTTTGTGCCATAATGGCGAAGCCATGCACAAAAAGCGCGGCTGCAAGGCTGTCCAAACCACGAAGTGGTTGATGTTGCTTGGCCTTGTTAGTTGTACGGTTGCCTAGATAGTTATTTAGAACGATCCATTCCCCGATCACAACGATTTTAAAATTCTGATCTTTTGTTTGGCCTTCTACTCTCGCTTGATCAGGATGAGAATGATACTGATGATACCTAATACAATGCTGCTAACGAAGTGGCCATAAATAGAACGGGGTATTATGCCCCTATTCAATGCCGAATAATGTGACGAAAAGAACAATACATTCAGCCCTTCAATCTTCGGGGATTAAAACAACTAACGCCCAGCACAACGGAGGAGCGAAAGTGGCTGCTTTTTTGGAACAAAAAAGATGCGACTTTTGCGGAGTCCGTTGGTGCTGCTGGTTATGTTTTTAATTTCTAGATTTCCATTCATTGAGTGCGATTTCCAATTCTTTAGCAATGGGCGAAGCACCAAGGCTTTTGCTTTTTGATGATTCTGGATTACTACGTATGTTACTCGCAAGCTGTTTTATGAATGCAACACCTTTGGCCTTATAGTGGTCTATTTCGGCTTTACTAAGTACTACTTCGACCGTATAAATACCAACAGAGCCACAAACTACTGACAAAATAAAGTTTTCGTTGTGGCGGAGTAATGTCCAGCTCCAGTTTTCTATTTCGACCTTTTCCATGACCACCTAGAGAACATAACGCTTTTATAAACGGCGCACGGCTCTATCGTGCGTCCAACGCAGGCCACGTCTCTTTGTGGCCGGAGTGATGTTTGATGAACTGGTTAGATGTTTTAGAACACCCAACTAAACCAAACACCACGTTAAAACCTAAGTGCTTGCCTTGAGACAAAAACACCATAGATGGCGACTTTACCGGACTTCCTAGGAACACACCACCGACGAAGCCTCTACAAATAAAAATGTGCCTGAGAAGCTTGAACAGCAGAGCGGAACAGTTGGAAACCGTACCACCTACCCTAAAAATTTAAACGGAAAGATGCCAGATTAGAAACGTGCATTCCTTGCCGAATATTGAGCCTTAACCTTTAAGGCAAAAAAAACATTTAACGCCTGTAGCTGCGGCCGAGCGAAGCGAAGTCCAGCCATAGCGTCTTTTTGCTGGGGCGAGACAGGCTACACTTGTTAGATTAAAACAGCCCCATTTTCTCGTTAATTGAGCGGCCATCGTTATTTCTATCTGCGATATAAAGAGAAAACAATAACAATAATATTGCCACAAAACCAAGACCGTAAAGTAATAATACAGCTATAGACACCCTTGCAATGTAAGCCGATGTTTTTGTTTTTATATACCTATAAAGAATACCGATTATTGCCACAGATATTAAAATTGAAGCAATTGTATTAATGCTGCCCCGGCCATTATCAAAGCCGACTCCCAACAAAACAATAATGAGCGGTGAAGCAGAAACTGCTATATTTTTAAGGTTGATTGGCCGAAAATTGAACTGCTGTTCACAACGCTCATTGAATTCGAAAGTAGCTTTCTTACCAAAATAAAAAGCGGCTACACAAACAACTACCGCCAAAACCAATAGTGTAATTTCCATATTATCTCCTATAAAAATCTAACGCTTACATAAAGGGCCGGCGCGTCGCGACGGTCCAGCCCAAACTTGTTTGGGCGATCTTTGATGTACTGGTTAGATGTTTTGATACACCCAACAACCCAAACGCCACGTTGTGTAGCCGAAGGCGAAACTTGAGTACCTGCCTGCGACTAAAATATATGAGTTGATGACTTTACCGGATTCCCTAGGAACACACCACCAACGAAACCTCTACAAATTAAAATGTACCTGAGAAGCTTAAACAGCGGAGCGGAACAGTTGGAAACCGTACCACCTACCCTAAAAATTTAAACGGAAAGATGCCAGATTAGAAACGTGCATTCCTTGCCGAATATTGAGCCTTAACCTTTAAGGCAAAAAAACATTTAACGCTTTTATAAACGGCGCACGGCTCTATCGTGCGTCCAACGCAGGCCACGTGTTTTTGTGGCCGG
>NZ_LWGG01000949.1:0-4338 GCF_001635365.1 Oleiphilus sp. HI0128
TTTCTGTCTTCATATTTGATACCTATTTGCTTAATATGTAATACATAGTAAAACGAAGTATAGCAAAGTGCATGTAACAAGGCCATCTTGCGGATCTCGTTTTCTGTCACCTTTTATGCAAAGAAACGCATAAAAGTCGCCATCAAACTTCGACCGCAAATGGCGGCGTTATATGCGCAAAAGTACCAAACACTTGTACGCGGTTTTCTTAGTTTTGTGCAAAGATGGCCTTCTTATAAAGTCAGGTTATCATCAAGGTTCAGTGTTCTAAAAATTAGTTTTTTGCTCAGCGTAATCGGGTCACTTTGATGGGTGGTTTCGTTGACAGTTCAGGTAAGAATTTAGGGTTTATCGTGGTCAAAATCAGATAAACAAAATAAAAATTATTGTATGGTTTATTGCGTCGTTTCTGAGTTCTTAACAATAAATTAAGAGCATAAGGTCAAAAGACTAAAAGCAAAAATCATATAACCAGGCCATCTTTCGGATCTTCGTTTTCTGTCACCGTTTATGCAAAGAAACGCATAAACGTCGCCATAAGACTCATCCCGCAAATGGCGGCGTTATATTTATTGATGCATAGTGCGCATCATGCTACCATCAGCTTATGATTAAATCGTTTAAGCATAAAGGTCTCAAAAAGTACTTTGAATCAGGGAGTACTGCGGGCATTCAGAATAGCCATGCAAGGAAATTGAAAATGCAACTGGCGGCTATCGATACTGCTCATGTAATCGAGGATGTTGATTTACCAGGTTATCAATTGCACCCATTAAAAGGTGACCGTGAAGGTATTTGGTCTATTTCGGTTAATGGTAACTGGCGAGTAACTTTCGAATTCAAAGATGGCAATGCATTCATATTAAATTACGAGGACTATCACTAATGAGCATGTATAACCCTCCTCATCCCGGTGAGTTCATTAAAGAAACATACCTTGAGCCGTTCGGTTATAGCTGCCGCTTTTTAGCCAAACAGCTAGATGTCGCATCATCGACACTTAACCGTATTTTAAAGGGGCAAAGTGGTGTAACACCTGAAATGGCATTAAGGCTATCCAAAGCTGTAGGTCGTAGTCCTGAAAGCTGGCTGGCAATGCAAGACAACTATGACCTTTGGCAGGCCAAACAAAATATCAATTTAGGTAACGTTCACTCAGTTTCTTTTGAGGCTGCGTGATTAAATATAACAAAGCAATCTTGCGGAACTCCGTGAGCTGTCACCCTGTTTGCAAAAACACGCAAACAAGCCGCCATCTAACTCCGTCGCGCAAATTGCGGCGCTATATGTTGCATGAATACCGTGTATTCGTTAATATGCCTAAATGATTATTTCCTTTGGCAATAAAACTACATCAGATCTGTTTAATGGTGTTTCTAGTCGTTGGGCACGAAAGCTGCCCAATCAGATACATGAGTTAGTTTTATATAAGCTTGATGTTATTAATGCTGCTCAGAACCTAGATGACCTTAAGTCGCCTCCCGGAAATAGGCTTGAGCTACTTAAAGGTGACCTAGACGGTTTCCATAGTATTCGTATTAATTCTCAGTGGCGTATTGTATTTCGCTGGGATTCTAACGCTGCTCATGATGTCCAAATAGTGGATTACCACTAAATATGAGGTAAATTATGATTCCTTCAAATCGCATAGCAACACACCCAGGAGTTATTCTTCTCAAAGAGTTTCTAGAGCCTCTTGAGGTAACTCAAAAAGCATTGGCATTACATCTAGGCGTTCCTATACAGCGCATAAATGAAATAGTGCGTGGTAAGCGTGGGGTAACCCCTGAAACTGCATGGCTATTATCAGAGTCTTTTAATACGTCACCTGAGTTTTGGCTTAATTTGCAGTCAGTTCATGACTTATCAGCAAAACGGCCAGAAAATCATATTCAGCCCCTACAAGCAGTAGGCATATAACCAAGTAATCTTGCGGAACTTCGTGGGCTGTCACCTTGTTTGCAAAAACACGCAAACAAGCCGCCATTCCACTCCGTCGCGCAAATTGCGGCGTTATATGCGCAAAAGTACCAAACACTTGTACGCGGTTTTCTTAGTTTTGTGCAAAGATGGCCTTCTTATAAAGTCAGGTTATCATCAAGGTTCAGTGTTCTAAAAATTAGTTTTTTGCTCAGCGTAATCGGGTCACTTTGATGGGTGGTTTCGTTGACAGTTCAGGTAAGAATTTAGGGTTTATCGTGGTCAAAATCAGATAAACAAAATAAAAATTATTGTATGGTTTATTGCGTCGTTTCTGAGTTCTTAACAATAAATTAAGAGCATAAGGTCAAAAGACTAAAAGCAAAAATCATATAACCAGGCCATCTTTCGGATCTTCGTTTTCTGTCACCGTTTATGCAAAGAAACGCATAAACGTCGCCATAAAACTCATCCCGCAAATGGCGGCGTTATATTTCAGGGAGAATTCAGTGCACGATTTTGTAGGCCGATGGAAAATTAAGTTAATGACAACTTGGCCTCAAGACTACGTTGACCTCGATGAACCCGGTTATTTTGAGTTTACTGAAGATGGATTAGGCCAGTTCGTTTTTGGTGCTGTAAAAGGGTGGCTCGATGTTAGGGTATCTCACCGAACACCTTATCTTGAGTTTAGCTGGCAAGGCACTTGCGAGGGTGATGACCTTTGTGGTCGGGGTAAAATTGAATTTCCTACTCCTTTACAAGGTGACGGTGAAATTTATATTCATTGTGGTGACGAGTCAGGGTTCATCATTGAAAGAAAAATATAACCAGGCCAGCCAACATCGCCCACAAAGGGCCGTGGGCTGGACTCGCTTCGCTCGCCGTTGCTGGCGGCGTTAAAATTTCTAAGCAACGTACTCTCTGGCAGATATCGCTATGTCTGGAAATTGCTTTAGTATTTTTTTGTCAGCAGTCACTAGTTTGCAGTTTTGGCTCTTTGCCAAGCAAATAAACTCAGAGTCATAAGCAGAACAACCTGATTCATTTGCAGTATTTAATACTTCGAAAGAATTTACGGTATATTCATTGTCTTTGAGTAAATTCTCAGCTTGTTGTTGTATTTCTAAGGCATCCTCCATAGAAATAAGCTCTTTTCTAAGGTACAAAGCTAAGATGTTTCGTAACTCACTGCGCCATAATATAGGGGCAATCCAATCTGGGTCTTTCAATAGCAAGGCTTCTACGTATTCGCTATAGTCAGAGGGTAAATATAAGTAAGCTATTGTATTAGTGTCAGCTACAATCATTCTCTGCCTTCAGCTTTGGCTTTAGTTAAATCTTCCTCAGTAACTTTCAAACCTTTTAGTTTTTGCCTCATTGTTCGTGCATTCATTAAAAGTTGGTCTTTATCTATTTTTTGTGGTCTCAAAACCTTCTCTAGGCATACAATAAGCTCACTATTTATACTTCTGTGGTGTGCTTCAGCAGATTGTTTTAGCTGGCTGTATAAAATGTCTGGTATATTCTTCACTGTAATTGCGGGCATAAAAAACACTCATGGTTGCAATATGGTTTCATTATGGTTGCATAAATAAATGATTTTAACAAGCGCCTCCAACGGACAAATTTTTCTGTCACCACTTTTGCGCTGCGCGGCAAAACTGCCGCCAGCAAAATTTGCTCGTTGAGGCGGGCGTTAGGCAATAAAATGAATTTGGAATCTCACACTAAATATTTTCTTACCTTAGACGGTAAGGAATTAGAATTTGAGAACTTCTCCGAGACAAGAGAAGCACTGCGGAATGCGCTAAATTCGAAATCAGGAAAGATATTGCTGGCAGCTGACGATGGTTTAAGGCCTTGGTGGCAAAGATTCATTTTTGGTGCCAGAAACTATATTCGTGTTTACTTCGCTCTAGAATGGAGTGACGAAATATCTGGCCTCATATTTTATGATGAAAATGCTAGTGAATTTCGTGCTTTAAGTGATTCTCGAAATGAAAATATTTCAGTAGCTGATCGAAAGGAAATCTCTTTCGGAGAGAGTGAGCCACTGCACGAAAAGTACTGTATTGCTACAGATATTGCGAAGAGTTCAATTGTTGAGTTTCTAGAAAAAGAAGAGCGTCCTGAGTGGCATAATTACGAATTTGTGCGATGATCTGCCTAACAAAAAGTTGGTGGTTCAGCCCCTGCGGGGCTTGGACGCTTACAGCGCCCCACGACAAAAGCGTTGGTATGACTCCCCACGTCAAGAGGCCCGCACAAAATCCTGCCGGAACCTCGGCCAGAGCCTTTCTTTTTAATTAACATTCTTCCCGTTAGGGAAGCGTCAACGCATCAGATGAAGCAAGTAATTTCGACGGTGATCATGCTGGTATTCGTGGGTTGCTAACGCGACGCGTTAACCTATCC
>NZ_LWGG01000950.1:0-6504 GCF_001635365.1 Oleiphilus sp. HI0128
TTAGTATTTGGATCACATATTATGTGATCTATATTTGGTCATCTAGGTGTATCATGGGAGTCGTAAACAGTAGATAAGTAAAATATATAGATGTGAAAGAAGACAAACATGGACTCACTAACCCAAGCAGCACTAGGCGCCACTGTTGGCCATACATTATTAGGTAAACATATCGGCCGTACAGCTCCAATTATCGGGGCAATTCTGGGGACTTTGCCAGACCTTGACGTACTTATTCCTTTTGGGGGCCAAGTTGAAGACTTTACCTATCATAGAAGCTTTAGCCACAGTCTGATTATCCAGATCGCTGTGGCGCCCCTACTAACATGGTTAATACTGCACTTTCGCCCAAGCTATCGTCCAATATCCAAGCAATGGTTCATTGCGATTCTCGCGATTTTTTGGACTCACTCCCTACTCGACGCCTGCACCGTATATGGAACTCAATTGTTCTGGCCGCTAACAGAGCACCCCTTTGGCTTATCAAGCGTATTTATTATCGACCCATTCTATACGCTGCCGCTTTTACTTGCGCTGTTTCTCGCCTACAGGAATACTTGGATTTCAAAGAAAGCCACCATGATCACCACCTCAGCTTTCGCTATTTCATCGCTATACCTATGCTGGGGCGTCTTTGCAAAACATATCGCGGAAGAGAAAATTGCCACCGCTTGGCTCAATCAGAAAGGAACAAGCAAAGTCGTATCTACCATCAGTACACCTATGCCATTGAGCTCTTTCTTATGGCGAATAGTGATAGATGAAGGCGATCGTTACAGCATCTCACATGTGAGTATTTGGGAAGACACGAATACAATCGAATTTAAGACCTACCCTAAAGGCACCGAGTTATTAAAAGGCTTAGAAAGCCATTGGGATGCCCAACGACTGGTATGGTTTACCAAAGGTTTTTACAAAGCTGAAACTCGTGAAGATCGAATAGTCATGTCTGACCTAAGAATGGGCGTTGAAGGCGCTTATGCATTCAATTTCGCCATTGCAGAACAAGTAAACCAAGATACTCAAGTATCGACTATTTCGCCTATCAAAGCCATACGTGTCAACGATTCACTTGATTGGACAAAGCTTACATTACTGTGGGACCGACTTTGGGACTCAAGTGTTTCACTGCATCCGCAGCAGTAAAAGGGGACGGAGGGATTATAAAGTAATCAGTTAACGGATTTTTAGTTGGTACAGAACTCTGATTAAAAAAGAATCCCTCAGTCCCCTTAAAGCAGCTTAGTTGAATCAGAGCGCTACTTATTGGAATGTTATAGATATATTTAGCTAAATCCAGTAGTCGCCAATATGGTTGAAGATCCAGGTGATTATTATTGGTCAAGTTATCAGTGTAATGCTTTAGGTAAAGTATCAGGGTTATTGAACCCGCATAAAGAGTATTTGGCACTGGGCAAGTCGACTGATGAAAGGTTAAATAATTATAGAGAATTGTTTAGGCATCATGTAGATGAAGAAATGATCACAGATATACGCGAGGCGGTTAACAAGGGAATAGCGATAGGTAGTGAAGGGTTCAAGGAACAGATTGAGCGAAGGTATCATCGTCGAGTGGTTCCTGGAAAAGCGGGTAGGCCGAGGATTGAAGGTTGATTGGTAAATGTTACTCTGACCCCGATTACTCTTATTGATAACTGAGTCGTATCAGGTTACAATTCGGCTTATGATTCTATCATTTAAACACAAAGGCCTCGAGAAGTTCTTCAAAGCAGGAAAAACTTCAGGTATTCAAGTAAAGCACTCTAAGCGTTTAAAACTTATTTTAGGCCGACTTAATGCTTCTACTTCCCCAGATGATATGAATTTACCGGGGCTATTTCTGCACTCCTTATCTGGTAAGCGTTCAGATGTTTGGTCTGTTCGTGTTAGTGGGAATTGGAGGGTGACGTTCCGTTTCAATGGGGAACATGCAGAAATTGTAAATTACGAAGATTATCACTGAGGTGAAATTATGCTAATGCACAACCCTCCACATCCAGGCGAGATTATTAAAGAGCTTTGTCTTGAGCCTCTCGAGCTAAGTATCACTGCAGCGGCTGAAGCATTAGGCGTTAGTCGAAAAACACTCTCTAGTATTGTTAACGGTAAAGCAGGTATTAGCCCTGAAATGGCGGTGAGGCTTTCGATTGCGTTTAATACATCAGCTGAAAGTTGGTTGAATCAGCAAACACAATATGATTTGTGGCAGGCGGAAGCTAATCGAAGTGAACTCGATGTAAAGCCTTTAATTGCCGCCTAGCATATAAGACGAGTTAGATCTTGTAGACTTATGGGTGTATGTCCTGCCTTAAGTGCCTCTTGCTCTGCGAAAGTTTAGCGGTTCAGAAATACCAAGGAGGCACGTTGGAATAAAAAAATTTAGCAGCTAATGTGTGAATTCATGCACCACAACGATCCATCTCGCATTTTAGTAGGGCAAAAACCCCAACAATAAACTATGCCTTATTATTGCTCCTCACACTCAAACCCGCTAAGACCAGCGTCGTCCGTAGACCTTACAAACAGTAACAATCCTTAGTTACTCTGCGGCATAGTACTTGCTCCTCTGTAATACAAACACTCAAATTCATCGGCATTTCCAAGAGGAGCTTTGTCATGCGAAATATGCCTTGGGCTGAGAAACTAGACAGTACTCCCTTTATCGCCTTACTAACGATCATTACACTAACATCGTGGCTAATACAGCCCTCGTCATATTGGACCGTTTTTCTTATTGCTCTTTCTGGGCTCTCATCTATATTCCTGATCTATAAACGAAACCAGTTTTTTGCACCTCTCAAAGATGTTTCACGCTTACTTCAACAAAACGGTGTACAACACCGAGACCTCCCTCTCCATTCTCGATCTGGACACTCCGTCCTGGAAGCACTACGCCACTATTTACTCAATCAAGAACGCTCTGTTCAGCATAGAGACGGTTACTTTACTGAGTTTAACCATATGGCGAGTGAGTTATCGATCAGCGCTTCAACCTCGGCAAAAAATGCCATGGAACAAAAGCAGGCAATCTCCTCTTCGGCTGCAGCAGTCACTCAACTGAGTGCCAGCGTGAGCGATGTTGCAACGCAAGTTCGAGAAACCCATGCCGACATTGATACTTCACGTAAGCAAATTGCATAAGGGCGTGCCGAAGCGCAAAAAGCCTGCATTGAGATTGAGAAGATGACTGCCTTGTCTGAAGAAAGCGTCAAAATGGTGGATGTCTTGTTTGAGCAGTCAAACAATGTTGCAGCAATGTCTAACATCATTCGGGAAATTGCCGATCAAACCAACCTTCTATCTTTAAATGCTGCAATCGAAGCGGCACGCGCTGGTGAGCATGGGCGAGGCTTTGCAGTCGTGGCCGATGAAGTTCGAAATCTGGCAATCAGATCCCGAGAATCAGCAAACGATATTAGCGACAGTATTGAGTTATCTCACAAGCAGATGGGCAGTGTGAAACAGCAGGTCCATGATGTCGTCAGTAAAGCCAGAGAAAACTATCATAGCATCCAAAACCTTGAAGCCAATCTAGGTACCCTCGATAAAGTCGTCGATCAAATATGTGACAAGATTTCTCATATATCTACGACAACAGAGCAACAAAGCTACGCAACCAACGAAGTTGCTTTCAATGTTGAAACACTGCTATCACAAGCAGATGAGAATACAGCAATCGCTGACGAAACGGTTAATATCGCCAAATACCTGGCAAATAAATCAAGCCAATCAAAAGAACCAATGGAGAACAGTTTATGATCATTACCCTCTCCTTAGTCCTCATAGTCATTGCAAGTGTGCTGGTTTGGTTTAGTACCAATCGAAAAAAACATGCCGAAAAACTGGAACTTAAAAACTGTTTGGCGCAGCTCAATTCACTCAAAAGCTTATTGATTCAAATTCAAAAACATCGCGGCTTAACCACAGGCTATCTTCACGGTGAGAAAACATTACAAGCAGATATAAAAACCGTGAGAGCAGACGTTAACAAACTATGGGCATCATTAGTTAGCAATCACCCATCACTGACAAAAGACAAGTTATTTGAAGGTATATCAAGTCATTGGCAGCGACTTGAAACACGTGCCCTAACAATTGAAGCAAACAACAATATCGACCAACATAACCGACTCATCACAAATCTGCTCTATTTGATTGAAAACCAAACTGAAAAGAATAGTCTGCTCGTAGCATTATCTCGTGAAGCAGGCTTAGATGTAATATGGAAGGAGTTACTCGATACGATTGAATCAATAGGCCAAACCCGAGCCATCGGTATGGGTATTGTTTCCGAAGGAAAGAGTTCAGCTCTAGACCGAATAAAATTGAAGTACTTGAATGACCGTGTAAGCACTCAGTTTGAATCGCTAAATAAGGTTTTTCTTGAAAGAAAGCCCGGCGAAAAAAGAGTGATCATTCTAGATGATAAGCACTCGACCTCAGCGATTAAAAACGCTCAAACAAAAATCTCCGAACTACAGAGCTTTATCGAAACCAAGCTGCTCAATTCTTCGGTAGATAGTCGTTCAGGAGCAGATTTCTTTCAACTGGCGAGCGCAGCTATCGCACCTTTGAATGAGCTCTTTGACCTGGCATCCACTAAGTTATCAACGAGCATTGATTGATCAGGGTATTTCTAGCCATTTACTTAGAAAATTAATCGCACGTTCGCCAATTAGCACTCAAACCAACATAGAAACTTGGTGTTCCCTTATCGCTTCTATTCTAATAGAGCACTATTATTTAGGCCGTCTAGATCAGTCAAAAAGTGCTGCAAGCACCGAGACAGAGACTTAATTTAGGTCTGCCGCATAAGGCTTTAGCCGCTCCAAGGGAATGACTTCCAAGGCTTTTATGTGCGTTTTAGTTAAGTGAACTCTGGGTGCCATACCATCTTCTTGAGCTTGCAACCAACGAACCGCGCATAGACACCAGGTATCGCCGGGATTCAAGCCGGGAAAGCCGTATTCAGGCACTGGTGTAGACAGGTCGTTCCCTTTAAACCTGGAATATTCTAAGAAGTCTTTAGACGCTTCGATACAAACCGTATGTGAACCTGTGTCTGCTTCACAGGTATTACATTTTCCATCTCGATAATACCCTGTGACGGGGTCGCTTCCACATAGTTCCAAGACTTCGCCAAGTACATTTACTGATTCGTCCATATCCATATTGCTTCTCCGCTTACTAACTGTTTAAGCTTTTGACTATTGATGCATTCATCGCATTGAGCCTTAGTCTTCCAAATGTCTAACCGAATAATACATGGATATGTTGATAATGTTGCTTGTGCAATACGAATTTCTCTTACCATGCTTGTCTCTCAAAAAATAACCATAGCTTTCAACCCAGCCTATTGGCACAATCCACTCCCTAGATTAACGCGATACTGAGGTGTACATGCCATTTTCTAAGCTTGGATTAAGCGATCCCATTCTAAAGGCCATCACAGACAAAGGCTACACCGAACCAAGCCCTATTCAATGTAAAGCTATCCCAGCTATCATAGCTGGCAGAGATGTGGTCGCGGCATCTCAGACCGGTACAGGTAAGACAGCGAGCTTTGTGCTGCCATTGCTTGAAAAACTTAATGTTCCCTACAACTATCGCGGCAAGCGCATACGAGCATTAATTATTACCCCGACTCGTGAGCTGACTGAGCAAATTGAAGCCAATATTACGCAATACGGGAAGTACCTCAACCTAAAGTCAATGGCTATGTACGGTGGTATCGCTGCAGAGCCTCAGAAAAAGAGACTCATTGAAGGTGTTGATATTCTGGTCGCGACGCCAGGACGTTTACTTGAAATGGTCTATGACCGTGCAGTTCATTTTGACGAACTAGAAGTCCTGATCTTAGACGAAGCCGATAGAATGCTAAACATGGGTTTTATTGATGAGATCAATAAAATCATTGATCGCCTTCCGAGCGAGCGTCAAAGCTTGTTGTTTTCTGCAACCCTAACCGATGACGTACGCTTCCTCGCTAAGACGGTTAAAGACGAAGCCTTGGAAATCGCCATTTCGCCCGAGGCAACTGCCGCGACCACCATTGACCAGTGGTTGATTACGGTCGATAAAGATAAAAAGTCTGCGCTATTGAGTCATCTCATTATTGAGAATCAGTGGGATCAGGCGCTAATTTTTATTGAGAAAAAACATGGCGCTGCGAAACTTGCCGCTCAGTTAGGCAAACGAGGTATTCACGCAGAAGCAATTCACGGTGACCGTAGCCAAGCAATGCGAGCTAAAATACTGAATGATTTCAAATCTGGCGAAATTAAGTTCTTGGTGGCTACCGGAGTCGCTGCACGCGGAATTGATATTGGTAAGTTAAGCCGAGTGGTTAACTATGACCTGCCCTTTAAGCCTGAGGAATACATTCATAGAATTGGACGAACAGGCCGAGCAGGTGCCATTGGCGAAGCGATCTCATTTGTCTCAATGGGAGATTTTAAGAATCTTTGTGCAATAGAGAGCCGGCTAGGTCATATTATTGAGCGA
>NZ_LWGG01000951.1:0-1783 GCF_001635365.1 Oleiphilus sp. HI0128
CTGGAGACCAGTTATCTGGACTACTACTTTTTGTCACACTTGAACCTGGTAATTGAAATTTATCTCGCCAGGAATACAAGGTGGATAGGTTTATGTTTTCCTGGGCTGAAAACGTTCTTAATGATAACCCACTTTCAAGCCACTTCTTAACAATGGCTTCTTTAAACTCTTTTGAATAATGCTTCACTCATATTCTCTTACCGCCTCCTATTCAATTATTAAAAATTAACAGAGGCGACAACTATCCTGACACAGGGGGGTATCCCTCTTGATACTGTTTATGCATACAGCATATAGAAGAAGCTTCACTTAGCGAATATTGGCCGTAATTTTGTAAAAACAGTCCAACTGTTATGTCCGCTTATCTCACTTTCCAGAAGTAACCGATCAGATCAATATTGGCCAAAAAATCTTTGTTTATCGATCAGTCATGAAGGTCCGTTTTGCGGACGTCATTGGCATCTGTTTAAAAAATACGGTAAATACTAAAGTTTGACGATATAATAGAGAAAATTTATAGACTGGAGCGGTGGATGCCGGTAATAAGTAGGTTTTATGGAATATTGATCGCAATGTATTTTAACGATCATAACCCTCCGCATTTTCATGCAAAGTACTCAGGGTATGAGGCTCTATTTAACTTTGATGGAGAAATCATCGAAGGTGAATTGCCTAACAGAGCTATCAAATTCGTTCAAGAATGGATTTCATATCACCTAACTGAGTTAGAAGAAAATTGGGACAAAGCTCGCTCTGGCGAACCTTTGAATTACATAGCACCGTTGGAGTAACAAATTATGCTTCATATTAAATCAGCAAAGCACGTTTCCGACTTTACACTTTGGGTTGCTTTTGATGATGGCACTTCAGGCAATATTGACTTAAAAGGAGCTTTGGAAGGTACCGTCTTTTTACCATTAAAAGATGTAGCTGTTTTTTCTAAAGTTTCAGTTGATCCTGAGCTAGAGACTGTGGTTTGGCCTAATGGTGCAGACCTTGCTCCTGAGTTCTTAAAAGACCTACACCAAAAACAAAACCAAGTTCACAACTGAATATTGGTATCTCTGACAGGTAGCTACTTTTTAGTATCCACCTGTTGGAAAATATCTACACCTGGATTCGTTCGGCAAGATCAAGCGCATCATCTACTTCAACTCCAAGATACCTTATAGTACTGTCGATTTTTGAGTGCCCTAGCAATATCTGAATAGCTCTAAGATTCTTTGTTTCACGATAAATAATTGAAGCTTTTGTTCGCCTCATTGAGTGAGTGCCATAAGCTGCCTTATCTAAACCAATACTGGAAACCCATGAGTCAACAATTCGAGCATATTGTCTAGTAGATAGATGCTCTGATTTCTTACACCGACTTTGAAATAAGAAATCGTTAAAACCTAAATGCTGAATCTCAATCAGTTTATTTAAGGTCGTTTTTGTCTTCGCTGTAATTTCAAATTGAACAGGTGTTTTCGTTTTTTTCTGAATGATTTGTGCGCGTGATTGAATACCATCGCCATGACTTATGTCACTGACTGACAGTCTGACAAGATCACAACTTCGAAGCATGCTATCAATTGCTAGGTTGAAAAGAGCTAGGTCTCTGATACTTTGTAAGCGTCTAGCCAAGCACACATAATACCAAACCCAACAATTAATTACGCTAGTTCCAAAATTCACAAGGAACTAGCACATGACTAAAAAGAACACCAAGAAAGCCAAACACGACTGGCCAAGTATCTTCGATTATCAAAAAGAGAGCGGGTTAACGGTTGCAGAATTCTGC
>NZ_LWGG01000952.1:0-1498 GCF_001635365.1 Oleiphilus sp. HI0128
GATCAAATACACGACAGCACTAAAACAAGGTAATGCTGACCCGGAATCTATTCTTCGTCGTTTTACTCGAAACAATGTTCAACACCCAACTTATAAGGCATTGGCTGAGCTGGGTAGAGTCATTAAAACGATCTTTCTTTGCCGATATATTGGTTCAGAAGAACTTAGGAGAGAAATTCACGAAGGCTTGAATGTAGTTGAAAACTGGAACAGCGCTAATTCATTTATTTTCTACGGTAAAAGTGGAGAAATTGCGACAAACTCAACAAAAGATCAGGAAATATCAATACTCTCGCTACATCTACTGCAAAGCTGCCTGGTTTACGTCAACACATTGATGATTGAAGATGTGCTATCCGATAACGCGATACGTTCGAAACTGATACCTGAAGACTATCGGGCATTAAGCCCTTTGATATATAGCCATATCAACCCGTACGGATTATTTACTCTGGATATGAGTGATCGCATAGCTTTTGCGGCTTAGAGACGCTGAATTATAAATTGAAGATAAAGGTCATCAGTAAGCAGCTGCCGTCTTGGTTCGCTTCAGACGATTAGCGGACCATTATCTGGTGGCTTCTGTGAATCAGTATAGGTCACTGGTACGCATGTCAAAATTGGCCTAATAATCATCCTCGTATGAAGGTTATGGCCATTTGCATCACGGTCATTGAGGACCTTTTCTGTGCCGGGATGACGGATAGCAAAGGTGAGAAGGACTGTATTGAAAGTAGTACGGTATTTCACTAGTGTCCGGTTAAAAAAAGTGAACGGGCTTTAAGAAGCCTGAATCCATTGACATGCGGTAAAATAGCAGTTGTCGAGACAGCAATTTCACCACAAAGGATTCAGGCTTGAAACATCGTAACACCGTCTTCCATCAGCTTCTAAATTTTTTACCTCGTCACCGGTTCCAAGCTACCGTTGACCGTTATAAGGGTGACCATCGAACACGCAGCCTAAATTGCTGGGATCAACTGATTGCATTATTGTTTTGCCAGCTATCAGGCAGGCAGTCTTTGCGGGATCTTGAGGATAGCTTTAACAGTAAACAGGCCCATCATTACCATCTGGGAACACGAGCCATAAGGCGTTCATCCTTATCTGATGCCAACAAAAATCGACCCGTTGCTATCTTTCAGGAAACGTTCTTTTTTCTGTTGGGAAAAGTGAGAGCACATATTCCAAGCAAAGAAACTAGTGACATGGTAAGGCTTATTGATTCCACGACCATTGACTTAAATTTGAATCAATTTGAATGGGCTAAATTTCGCTCCACAAAGGCAGGTATTAAGCTACATACGGTCTATGATCCAAAGGCAGATGTACCCACCTATTTTGAGATGACTCATGCCAAGATCAATGACCGTAAAGCACTCACAAACTTGCCCATGATGTCAGGAGTAATCTACGTGGTAGACCGCGCCTACAATGACTATGGCTGGTATTACTCCTTAGATCAGATGGGCTCCACGTTTGTGGGAAGACTGAAAAG
>NZ_LWGG01000953.1:0-15828 GCF_001635365.1 Oleiphilus sp. HI0128
CGAAGAATCGAACTAACTGTCGGCAACGCTGAGCACATTGGAATAGCGGCAATCAATAGCCGCTATTCAATCTCTTATACAAAAGCAATAAACAAAAAAGCACTCTAAACTTGCGAACAAGCCTCTAGAGAATACCCTTTTCAATAACTTCCTGACGAATACCAGACCAGGCACCTTGAATCTTCTTCAAGTGAGAAAGCACCTCTTCCAACATTTCTAGATCGTTTTTGACATTAGCTTCAAACAGTCGATGCTCACAGTAGACATAAAGATCAAATAAATTTTGTGCGACCTCCTGCCCCTTATCTAAATCTAGAAAGCTACGCAAACCCGATATAATCTCTATCGACTTGTTAATCAAACGATTCTTGCCTTCAAAGTCACTCGCAGCAATGCGCGCCTTAGCCATATTAATGCGCTCAACAGCACCATCAAATAAAAGCTGAATTAATTGGTGACGGTCTACATCGACAACACTTGTCTGCGCATTAACCGACTGATACTGATGTAATGCATTCATATTATTCTCCTGCAATCACTAAGGTACTATTTCCTTAGCTACTTCTTTTATTATTAATAACAAACTTTATTTGTCTGAACCTGTTCCTGCTAGCGCATCTAACTGCGCCTTTATAAAATCCATCGTACTATTTAATTTCGAAACTGCGATATCCGCTGCCGTAAATTCACGCGCCAAGCGACTTGTTAAAGACTCAATTCTCTCATCAAGCTTTAAACGCTCCTCATTAATCATTGCTAACGACTTACTTAATGTATCGTTCTTTGTTGTCAAAGAACCATCAATTGATACAATCTGAGTAATTAGATCAACTAACTGCTCACCGACACCTTCAATATAGGTTACCGAACCTCTAGAACCGGTTGCTGTACCTTCAACTGTAACCCGAATGCCTTCAGAATCATCACCCGTCGCAGCACTTAGCGTTTGACCCGAGCCTATCGCTGCCACACCATTAATCGTACCCTCAACATCAACCCCATCGGTACCAGCAGCCACACTCAAACCCAGTTGAGCTAAAGTATTTGTATCAACAGCTGAAACTTCAACCTTTGAACTCGATCCATAGACATTAGAGTTAATCACTAACTGGTTTGAAGCATCTAAACTTACAGTCACAGACTTACCTGCAGCATTCAGCGCCGAGTCAGCATTAATCTTTGACTGTAATTCTGCAGCCAGCTGCGTCTGCGTATAGCTCGCTGCATCGAGTGTAATACCACCACTTTCAACGCCATCTATCTTGATAGTAAGCTCATCATTGTTTGCATCGATCGTTGTACTCGCACCTAGACTAACCCCGCCAACTAACTCACCACGCGTTGCAGCCGTTGTCACCTCAATGTCATATGTGCCAGGCTTAGTATTAATACCTGCCGTTTCAAAACTTACTTGAGCATCACTTGTTCGACCCTGCTCACTAAATAAAGCCGAAACATCACTAGGGTCTGAAGCCAACTTATCAGCCAAGTCACTTTCATTCAGCTCTAACAAGCCAGTCTGGTAATTAGTAGAAATTCCGATATCTGCCAAACTTCTAACATTGGCATTTTCCAGGCCAGCAACGGTAGTACCTAACACGCTGCGCACCTGATTCATTAAACTTCGAGTCGTTGAGTCACCCAATAATATGCCAGCTTCAACACCGCTACTCGGGTCAAACTCGGTATTTTCGTTAATCAGAGTCTGCAAGGCATTAAACTTTTCAACAAACTCAGACACTTTCTCTATCACTGCAGAGTGATCATCTGCTATGACCAGACTCGCTGGTGCACCATCATTTGTACCATTTAATGACAACTTTAAACCCGGGATAGCGTCATCAATCTCGTTGCTAGAGCGAGTAATTGACACACCATTAAGTTTAAATGCTGCATCTGCAGCAGGCTGGCTTTGAATCAGATTGGTGGCACCTGCGGTATAAGCAAGACGTGACAAGCCATTTGCATCGGTATTACTTGCATCACCCGTGTCAGTAACGCTTATATCGATAGTTTTATCAAGACCCGTTTCGTCGGCGTTAAAGACTAGCTTATAGCCCGTACCGGTATATAAGACTGATGCAGTCAACCCCACATCCTCTTCAGCATTAATTGCTGCAGCAATACCATCGAGCGTATTGTTTGAGTTATCAATCGTTACGTTGGTAGTTTTGCCATCCACCACGATAGAAAGCGCACCCTCACCTAAAGCAGTGGTATCTGAATCACTAAATTCTGTCGTTGTTAATGTTTGAGATACAGCTAAAGCGGAGACTTCTAAAGTATGAACACCCGCACTCGCTTCACTTGTATTAACCGTAGCGGAAAATGCTGAGCTTCCAGAAGAAACAGTTTTCGATTCAAATAACTGGGGATTTGATAATGTACGAGCAGGTAGACGAAGATCAGTAACTGCTGATTTAATCTGCCCAAAGATAGATAACTCAGCATTAATTTCAGCTTCTTGACTATCTAGGCGAGCCTCAACCGGAGCGCGCTCTGCATTAGCGAGATTATCAATTAGCTCACTGGTGAGAACACCCGAACCAATTCCAACCGAAGATACACTTGCCATACTTATCGCCTCGAATACCACAGGATTAAATAAGCGTTAAAGCCACAATGACTTTGACTCACTCTAACCCAGCGAAAACTTTGTCTATTGAGTCAACACTACAATAACTCTATATAGCGCTCTTGTAGAATATATCGGCAAGAAGGGGCAAAAGTTTACCCCCTAAATTGTAACGAACTGTGAAAAGCTTGCCACTTGCACGAGCACCACCCTTCACAGTTTACAAAAAATATTACACTTTAGCCTTAAAAAGACTCAATGGCTCATTCTGCTGCAAGTCTTGAGCCAACTTCAGTGCGACATCGTCAGGAATTTGTCTAATCACCTCAGATGTATCCTTATCAACGACCGTAATAATCGTCTTACCGGATGTATCATCAAGATTAAACTGAAGATTTCGCTCTACAGATTGAACGTAGTCATTAAGCTGAGTCACTGCCTGACCCACACTCTCAGTTGCTGAAGATTGATCAAGCTCAGAAACTTCCTCAACTGACTTATCGACTGCGTCTTTCTTAGGCGAATCGCCAGCCTCACGTGTTTTCTGAGACGACGATGCTGCCGCTAGCCGTAAAGACTGCTCCACACCTTGTAATTTTACGTCGCTCATATAAGCACCTCATTTAACTTATAACCAAACAAGCCGACTTTGATTTTCATCAAAGCCGGCATCATATCAACTAAGCACTAAACCCTTACTGAAGAAGAGATAGAACTTGCTGAGGTCTAGCATTTGCTTGTGACAATACTGAAATACCTGCCTGCTGTAGAACCTGAGACTTAGACAATGCCGCAGTTTCTGCCGCGAAGTCCGCATCACGAATTCGAGAGTTTGCAGCTGACAAGTTTTCACTACTGACAGAGTTGTTTGAAATAGTAGACTCAAAACGGTTTTGAATCGCACCCAGTTTCGCTTGCTCACTTGCTACCTGGTTAATAGCGTTATCGATCGCAGTAATTGCTTCTTCAGC
Source organism: Oleiphilus sp. HI0128 (assembly GCF_001635365.1). Taxonomy (NCBI): domain Bacteria; kingdom Pseudomonadati; phylum Pseudomonadota; class Gammaproteobacteria; order Oceanospirillales; family Oleiphilaceae; genus Oleiphilus; species Oleiphilus sp. HI0128. The sequence goes on from NZ_LWGG01000953.1 coordinate 3,547, forward strand.
ACCCTCTAGGGTACTAATATCGACATCTTTCAGTAGTGTACCCGACTCTGATCCACCAAAGCTACCAACTGCATTAAAACCAGCCCGCTCATTATTGCCCGTTAGCGTACCCACTGAGAACTCACCAGCCGCCTCAAGCGTAACGCCAGCAACATAGTTTTCATCAGTCGTAAAACCCGAGTCACCAGCCGTAGCCACAGTCAATTCAATATTACGACCATCTTCAGCAACCAAAGTGTATTGATTATTATCCAATGCTTCTGCTGTTACACCCGTCAAACCAGACTTAGCGTTAATAGCATCAATAGTTGTTGTTAGGTTAGTGGCAAGATCAGCCCCCATTGCACCCGTGATTTGCGTCCCGTTTATAGAGATATCAAAGTCGGTTCCAGTCACAGTTACATCACCAGAGTAAACTCTGTTTTCATTAACCGTAGCCGATACACCAGATTGGTCTGAAACCCTATTAATCGCAGCAGCTAGCGCAATACCGCTTGAACTTGATAGCGTAGAAGATGCAGTATCATCACCTGCTTTTGTCGCACCAACTGATACATTATTAAGCGTTAAGTCACCAGCCTGTAGCGCAGCTCTAGTACCATCATTACCATTATCACCAACTAGTGCAGCCTTGTTGCCACTATATGTACCTTTTTCAAAACCGAAGTTATCAATATTCTGAGTATTTGAACCAACATTAATATCAGAACCGTCATCACTAGTTAGCGTTACATCACCAATAAATGTGACAGCGGTACCATCAGTACCATCATCAACTAAACCGAAGTCTTCCGCACCACCAGTTGTTGTATCAACAGTGATATTACGACCATCTTCAGAAGTCAAATCAACACGAAAACCTGTGCTTGTCTCGACAACCGATGCCGTCACACCCGTTAAGTCACTCTTTGTATTAATTGTATCTGCAACTGCTGTTAGCGCAGTCTCTGCTTCAACTTCTGCAAGCTGAAGCTCTATATCAACACCGTTAATTGCGACTGTTTCAGCATCAACACCTGTACCGATAACACCCGCAGCTATAGTTGTACCTTCGACTGTATTGGGGTTTGCAGTTGCGGTCACACCCGTCAGGTCAGTTTCTGCGTTGATCGCAGCAGCCTTTGAAATTGCACTTGAACCCTGCAAAGCAAATGACGTGTCGTCATTACTACCAACAGGAGCCGAAATAGCAGCACCGTTAATAGTCAAGTCACCAGCGGCGATAGTCTGCTCTGCAGTTAATGCAGTTTTACTATTGTTAGACGTCACACCAGCAGTCGCAGCTGCGCCAAGTGTATCAACAGTAGTTTCATTAATACTTACATCAATTCGGTCACCAACGTTTGCTCCGGTCTGAAAACCAGTATCCTGGAAAGAGCCATCTAGAAGGCTTTGACCGTTAAAGTTTGTCTTTTCAGAAATTGACTGAATTTCAGCTTTTAGCTGCTCAACCTCTTCTTGTAGAGAAGAACGCTCCAAATCAGTGTTTGAACCATTCGCTGATTGTAGCGCTAGTTCACGAACACGCTGTAAAGAAGTTGTGATACTGTTTAAAGCACCTTCAGCAGTTTGTGCCAAAGAAACACCATCACCTGCGTTTCGGTTAGCTACGTTAAGACCACGAACCTGAGCGTCGATTCGGTTTGAAATTGCCAAACCCGCCGCATCATCCTTCGCACCATTGATACGTAAACCTGAAGATAAACGTTGCAAAGCCTGGCTTTGAGCGTTTTGTGAACTTTCAAGGTTACGCTGAGCATTTAAAGACGCGATATTGGTATTAATTATTTGAGGCATGTCGTTTCTCCGATCAATTTTGCAAGTAAACGAACGAGACTTTAAAACACACCATGCTTTGTAAAGCACGCTCTCGATCGCTTGTTACATCATTTAACGGCCCCCCACAAAATTACTTTAGTTTTTTTTACAAAAACAATGTAAGCAAGTGTAACAAACCCCTTCTTGCTCAAACACTCCTACTTCACTAGCTATATAGATTGCGGCAAGCACTAGCCAAAAAAACGGCAAACATATCGTTTAAAGACACTACTCACATTAACACAAACACAAAAACTTCTATATTAACAAACACTTAAAACACCCAAACAAAAGCTGGCACAGTGCATGCTTTACAAACAGCAAGGAAAGTGGTGCTCAATTAACGCATCACAACTTTTATAAAAACTTTAATTTAGTAGCCGGTAGTAACTCATCCCAAAACTTTAGGAATGCTGTCCACCGGTATAGAAGATAAGTAGGAGCATACAATGCCTCAAATCATCAATACCAATATCGCGTCAATTAATGCACAACGCAACCTGGACAATTCTCAATCCGCTAACCAGACCGCCTTGCAGCGTCTTTCATCTGGTTTGCGTATCAACAGTGCCAAGGATGATGCGGCAGGCTTGGCAATATCAACACGCTTTGACTCACAAGTTAGAGGACTCAACGTTGCCATAAGAAACGCGGGCGATGGCGTATCACTTTCTCAAACAGCTGAAGGTGCATTAGGATCAATTACCAATAACCTGCTTCGTATCAGGGACCTAGCACTTCAGTCAGCAAACGGAACAAACAGTGCAATCGATAGACAAGCACTGGACCAAGAAGTTCAACAATTAAAAGCTGAAATAGAACGCGTGTCTCTGCAAACAAACTTTAATGGCACCAACTTGCTCGATGGGTCTTTCTCCGGTGTCACATTCCAAATCGGCTCAAATGAAGGTGAATCTGTTACCGTGAGCATTGAGGGCGCTACAGTTGACAAGCTTGGCGCAGCACAAACTGACGGCGTCAGCTCAGACCAACAAGGTGGCACAACACAAGCAATTGCAGCATTGGCCGCAGGTGACTTAGTTATTAATGGTATTGCAGTTGGTGCTTCTAGCGGTGTAGACGATGCCTTCTCTAGCTCAGACCGAGACAAGAGCGCAATCGCCAAAGCAGCCGCAATCAATAAGGTAGCGGATATTACAGGCATTGAGGCAAAAGTTGGCAGCACTCGCGTAAGCGGTGGTGAAGGAACGTTCGACAACACTGCATCATCTGGGCAAGTTGCCATTAATGGTGTCGACATTGATGTTGCTGCCAGCGACTTACTCAGCGACGAAGCAAACCTTCAAAACATCGCAAACGCAATTAACGAAAAATCCGGGCAAACAGGTGTAGTTGCTGCCTTTAATGGTCGCGCAGACACTGGTATATCGTTATCAGCAGAAGATGGCAGGAACATCGAATTAGCTATAGGAACAACAGCCGGAACCATCACAGATTTAAATGATGTTGGCCTAGCTGGTGCGGCAACTTACTCTGGCTCATTTTCCTTAGTATCTTCCGATGGAGGTCCAATTGAAATCGACACAACAACTGGTGATATTGAAAATGCTGGCTTAGCTGTTGGCAAATTCAGCGGCACTAACAGTGGCGCCATTGGTCAAGCCGTTACAAACACCACATTTGTTACTGGAGATCTTGTTATAAATAGCGTCCCTGTAGGACCAACACTAGCCGCTTTTGACACAGCATCACCTTCTTCTACGAACCCAGAAACCAGCGCCATCGCAAAAGCGCATGCGATCAACCTAGTATCTGATCAGTCAGGTGTTACTGCAACCGTAAACTCTACGTTGGTTAATTCCACAGCAATCGCAGCTCCTGGTGTCGGTATTGGCGAGTCTGGAAGCTTCCTGTTAAACGGTGTTACCATTGAGATCTCGACAAGTGATACAAATACCGTTGCAGACAAACAAAACACCATTATTTCAGCCATAAACAACAAGGCCGGCCAAACAGGTATTCGAGCGGAAGCTTTAGGTTCAGAGTTCCGCTTGATTGCCGATGATGGAAGAAACATTGACGTTGGAGCTTTCACAGGTATCACTCCTGCCAACATCGGCCTAACAGCTAGCACCGAATATAGGGCATCAATTTCTCTGCAATCAGCTGGTAAGATCGAGCTAGACTCAATTACAGGCGACATTGAGAAAGCTGGCTTTGAAATCGGCACCTACGGCGCAGCCGAAAGTGGACAGCTAGTACAAGACATTGATATATCAACATCAGATGGCGCAATTTTAGCTTTGGCTGCTGTCGACAATGCACTGACAACGATAAACTTCCAACGTGCAAACCTCGGTGCGATTCAAAACCGATTTGAATCCACCATCACGAACCAAGCGATTGCAGCTGAAAACTTTACGGAAGCCAGCTCACGAATCAGAGACGCTGACTTCGCCGCAGAAACAGCTGAGCTGTCTAGATCACAGGTATTACAAAGTGCGGGTCTTTCGATCCTGTCTCAGGCGAATGGACAACCACAGCAGGTACTCCAACTGTTACAGGGTTAAACCTGACTTAAAAATATTAAAATAAAAACAGTACTACTATCTATTCTCCAAGCCGGCCTAGCCGGCTTTTTTCTTGTATATCACCTAGAAAACCAATCTTTTCTGGCACGCTCTTCGCTTAGTACTAGACACTACCTTAGATAATACAAAAAAGCGGAAGAGGTTTACCTAATATGAGTCCTACTACTCCTAAGCTCCAACCAATCGTAAATGAATTCAGCGATTGTGAACGTTCTGATATTGCACGCCTGCTTATCCATGCGAATGACCTCTACAAAATGTATAACAGCACCGATACTGCTGTTGAAGACAAGAAGGTTTCTTTGGACAAAGCTTTCAAGCTGATTACTGAAGTCATCAACTTCGACCCGAACAACGCGCCGGCAATGAACCTACTTGGCCGCATAGAGCTTGATAGAGGGAATGTTTCTGCCGCAAAAGAACTATTTGATAAGTGCTTAGAGCACTCGCCTGAAAATACACAATACCTGACGAATCTAGGTTATCTACATATAATTTCTGAAGAGCCTGAGTTAGCAATCAGACAGTTCGAAAAAGCACTTTCAATTGATAATGGCAATAAGAACGCATTTCTAGGTATGGCCAGAGCTCATCATGCGCTTGGCCACTTCGATGTCGCTTACCTCCATTATCGATCTTTAATCAATCATGGCTATGATGACATTACGATCTTGCATGGCATGCTTAACTGCTGCCCTCATATAAAGATAGAATCTTACAACACTCAGCTTGAAGCTGATTTGTTTTTGCTTCTGTCAAAGAGCGAACTGGCTTTAGATAAACTTGCCGGATTCGCCGCGGCATTGCTAGTCAAAAAATATGATTTAAGTAATCCAAATGCGACGATTGAAATGCTTGAAGTCGCAAAAGACCCCTTAGTGTATTACTCCTTACTAAACTGCATTTTACCTGATCCGCATGTTGAAGAATTTATAACGCTATTGCGCCAAAGCATTTTGCTAGAGTGCGTTGAGTCAGGCACCCTTCGGGATGATCTACAAGTGCTAGCTATCGCGATTGCTGTTTATGCGGAGCGTACTAACTTCGCTTTAATCGTTGATGAAGTTGAAGAGGAAAAAGTCGAGCTAATTGATCAATCTCTTCAACATACCCTCCAACACCAATGGGAAGTTGATGAGGTAGCCGGCGCATTGATTGTTGTGGGTATGTATAAGGCATTCTTCTCTCAGACTTATGCAGTTAACTTAACAGCGCTGGAACTAGATCAGTGGCCATCGGCATTATTACCCTTAATGGAGTCATCCCTATATCGTCGAGCTGAGCGTGAATCTTTCAAGCAGCAGTTCCCAGAAAAGAAAAGTGAACTGCTAACTAGTAAAGATGACTTACCGGGGCCATTTCCAAGGCGGCAAACAATCGACTTTTTTAATCAGCAGTCCTTGAAGCAGGAACTAATCAATAACTTCCAGCTGCCAGAATCGGAACTGCCAGAACGCTTACTGCTATTAGTTGCAGGCACCAATGCTTCTCAACGTGCGCTTGAGTATGCTAATCACTTCAACGATGTTGATGTCCTCGCCCTTGAAAATAGTCTAGAGAACCTAGCTGAGTGTCATCTAAAAGCCCATCAAAAAGGCTTATCTAATATAGTGTTTTGGCCACAGTCATTGGCAAAGCGTTTTCTTGAAGATGGGAACCAAATACATTTTGCATCGATCTCGGCCGAAGCACCGGTAGTTGATGCGGAATTCGTTGAATTAGTTAAGCGTCAGCTTTGTACCAATGGCATTCTCAATATAAAGCTGTGTGAGTCTCCCGATAACGCGAGTACCGATATTGAAACACTGGTTGCCAAGCAAGGCCTTCGTAATACCAGCGCAAATATCAGAGCTCTAAGATCCACCATTCTCGCTGACAAATACAGTGCTTATTGGGAAGGTTTGATCAACGAAGAATATTTCTATTCCATTGATGGATGTCGCCAAGCATGGTTTGGGAGCAATGACCAGAAGCCTGTGCTGAATACTGCTATCGAACTTAGCAGCAGTTCTCACTGGCAGCTAAGTAAAGTGCTAAACCACTACGGGAAAGCCGTTTCAACCGCTTTGGCGAAAAAGAATTTACTGAAAATAGCAAAAACCAAGCAAATAAATCATGACTACTCAATTTATTTAGCAAAACGCTAGCAATATTCAGCTCAAACTTGGCCAAGATCATGCGCTAAGTTTGAGCTATAACTTCCTTCCAACGCTCATAGTCAGCCACTTCGTCAACGTCCCACGAGTCAGGAAGCACTTGATAGCTTAGTCCTATCCGACTGCAGCAACTAAGCGTTTGCTCCAGCGCCTTATCACTCCCCCACTCAACACCATCGAGCCAATTACCATTAACTCGGGCCAGAGCTTCTCTGCGTAAGGCTAGTAATACATAACCACCATCTTCTGCGGGTATGATCGCCACGTCATGCTCACTTAATGAATCTTTTACAACTTTCAGGTCAGATACAGTGACATTCGGACAATCACTGCCAATAATCGCAACGCTCTGATAATCAACTAAACTACGCTCAAGGGTATCGCACATTCGCTCACCAAGATTTTCCCCTCGCTGTTCGTGGCAGTCTAAACCTTCTTCTGCAATTAGTGCCTTAAGCTTTTTATGGGCATTTATAGATTCTGCTTCAAGCGAGTCAAACGAAGCACTCTTTTGATCAAACCATAACTGATAGTCACAAGCGATACACTGACTAAATCTTAAAGCAATATCTGCAACAAGCTCCATATGAATAGATAGCGCAGCCTCCTCACCCAAGACTTTCGCAATACGAGTTTTTACATGCCCCAACAAAGGACGCTTAGCAAACTGAACAAGTAAAAACTTTCTCACAGTTACCTCTGCTCAATATTTAAATTATTAGCTCTTCTATCAGGCCAGTCGAATGTTGTTTTTGGCCGCTGGCAGCATATATGGCCAGAAGCTAGACTTAATTCATTATAATCGGCGCGAAGAAATCGTCATTTTTGTTTATACTCAAACCTCAATCTTCAATTCGTTACGGGTAATCATGTCGCAAAGTCTTAAAGCAGTCTCTTTCAATATAGCATGGCAAGAAAGCTTTAAAGAAATTCAGTGCTATGAGGACAAGCAAGTCAATCAAGTATTGCGCGCACTACTGAGCGATAAAGAACTTATTTCCGTGATCAAGAGCCTATTCAAGTCAGACGAAAATCAAGCGCCGATTCAATTTGAGCGTTTAGCTGATATTCACTCGATTGATGCCTTTCAAGCCTGGGTGGCAGAGTCTATATTCCCCTACATAGAAACAAGCTATGATGATTTGAGCGTTTCCGGTCTTGATGAACTAGACCCTGCGACGCCCTATGTTTTTATCTCGAACCACCGAGACATCGTGATGGATCCACTCATCCTTAATAAAGCGCTAAGGGAATATGGCTTCTCTACCTCAAATTGCGCTATCGGTGACAACCTACTTCAACACCCAGCTGCTAACGACCTTGCCTTACTCAACCGCTGCTTTAAGGTCTTCAGATCTCTGAAGTCTCCTAGAGCAATGCTTAAAGCGATGAAAACACAATCTGAGTACATTCGTTATTTACATTTTACACAGCAAGGTAACGTTTGGATCGCGCAAAAGGAAGGCCGGGCAAAAGACAATATAGACAAAACTAACCCCGCCCTGATAAAAATGCTTATCTTAGCGAAGCCCAAGGAACGACCATTTAGCGATTACATGAACGCATTGAATATTGTACCTGTCTGCTTCTCTTACGAGTGGGATCCTTGTGACATTGACAAAGCTCACGAACTGATAAACTCTGAAAACAACTCAGACTATCAGAAAGACCGGTTTGATGATTTCATCTCTTGTAAGAAAGGCCTGAGCGAAGAAAAGGGTAAAATCCATATCGACTTCGGAAATACACTAAGCATCTCTGAAACACACGACCATAAAGATGTCGCTAACCTTATTGATGAAGGGATTCAGAAAGCCTACCGCCCCTTTCCAGTGAACTACGCCAGTTACAAGCGAATCCACGCGACTCACTCAATTCCTAGCAACTTTTCTAAACAAGAGATTAACCAATCGGCCAAGCGACTGGATGAGAGACTAAAAGACGAAAATATCGAGATCCAAAAGCGAGTTTACACAGCCTACTCACAAGTACTGAATAGCTGAAGTATTCCAAGCACAAAGCCTTATACTTAAGCTAACTCTTCTAATAAACCAGTTTTTTTAATTCCAAAGCCTTGAGAGTGGTCAACACCAATAGTTCTTAGAACATTCAGAATTTCATAGTTTTCTACATATTCAGCAACTGTTTTCATACCCATAAAGTGAGCTAACTCATTAATTGATTTGACCAAAGCCTGGTCACGTTCGTTGTTAGCGATATTGCCGATAAACACACCGTCGATTTTAATAAAATCAACAGGAAGTTTTTGAATGTAAGCATAGGACGAAAGACCTGAACCGAAGTCATCTAGTGAGAACTTACATCCAGTCTGCTTTAGTACCCGTATAAATTCGATCGCATCAGCCAGATTTGTAATGGCTGCAGTTTCAGTAATCTCAAAACAAATCATTTCCGGAGGAATCGTGCTAGCTGCAAACTGCCCTAGTATAAACTCAAGGAATGAATCATCACTTAAAGAGTTGCCAGACAAATTAATTGAGAAGCCATCAGATTTAGCAACAGACTCTTCATGTGTCTCCATCCAACGCAATACGTTATGTATCACCCAGCGGTCAACCATCGCCATTCGTCCAAAGTGTTCTGCTGCTTCGATCAACATAACAGGCGGCAATACCTGACCATTATCCCTAACACCCAAAAGAATTTCGTAATGAGGCTTGGCATTGGGGTCGGTGGTGATCGGACGAATTTCCTGACAGCGAAGTGTCAGCAATTCATCGAGATCCTGATCAAGCTTTTGAACCCACTCCAACATCTGATCACGCTTGTGCTGGTCTTTGTCTAGCGCTTCATACAGTACAACGCGATTTCGCCCATGCTCTTTAGCAGAGTCGCATGCGACACCCGCTTTTCGCATCAAGGTGTCGTAGGAGTCAATTTCAACTTCAAAATCGGCAACACCAATACTCACCGTCGTATTGATAGCATGGTCTTCCCAAGTAAAGCTTTGCGAACTGACTTCTTTACAAATATTTTCTGCTACATCGTTTGTCGTTTCAAGCGAACAATTGACCAAAATCATACCAAATTCATTACCACCCAAACGCCCGCAAAATGCATCTTCCAGGCCTTGTGCTTTAATGGTCTGAGCAACATGCTTCAATAAAGCATCACCAGCATGATGCCCATAGCTGGTATTGGTTAAATTGAACTTATCGACATCGATATAAATCAAAGTCGCTTTACTTTGATTAGTAACAGCACCGGAAATACTTTGTTCTAAGCCGCGTTCAAATGCCTGACGATTAAGTAAACCTGTCAATACATCACAACTAGACTGGCTAGCAAGTTCTTCGTAAACAGACTGAACCATTTGATGTAAGCCTTGGTCAACCAAGGGCACTTCATCGTTATCAACAAAGCTTGCTTTATTAGCTTTAAACAGTTCGACCAACTTATCCAAAGGCATATCTTCATCTTTCATGCCTTGGCTATCAACAAATACGAACCGGAAAGACTCACTTCCTGACCAGGCGAGGCGCAAGCATCTGGCACGCCCTTGATCATCTTTTATTTCAACCCATTCACCAACTTTCATCGTCACTACGCGCTTATGCCAATGAGAAGCTTGTGGGTCCTGACCCTGATCTGGACGCAGGTCTTTAATCTCTTTTTCAGTTTTCTCGTAAGGCCATTCGTATCGATCAATCTTGACGAGCAGCGGATCAACATCATGGAACAAACAATCTTCCAGTCGCTGCAATACCGTCTCATATCCAACAGGCCCAACAATTGTTAACTCTTTTGTGATTAGTTCTAATATAGAAGGCGCTTCCAACTCCATTTCTAGTTCAACGGCCCATTGGTCACTATCATCAACCTCTTCACCCAACCACGATAAAAGTACATCTACAACATTTAATGCTTCGGTATAGCCTTCACTTGTTTCGCCATCGCGAACAGCGACTAAGGCCAAATGCTCACGCCACCCGGCTTTATCAAGAAGCTCCATCAGTACAACCGGAACTGACTGTCCCTGCAAAAGTTCATTAAGGTCTGTTACAACTTTATGACGAGCACTTGCTACCTTTTGCTTTCCCTCATAGGCCCGAGCAATGCGATCCGAATTACGTTTTTGCGCGATTGCTTGGCGTTCTAATAAATCATCTAGCTCTTTTACAACTTTTTCTATCGCTTGATCATCATGGTCAAAGTCACTTACAACCTTACCGATATAGCGATCCAAAACTTTCTCTAGTCGTTTCTTATCAGACTTCTCGCTCGCTGAAAGCTTGGCTAGTTTATTCAACAATTGACGCGCTGGATGCGAAGCATTAGAGAAGAAAGTTTTATCTCGAAGAACTACCTTAAGAATAGTGAGTTTAAGTTTTTCTAACCAACGCTCGAGCAAACCACTGACACCGATTTTCTCGACAATGACTTCGAAAAAGCGATCCGTCACATCGATTAGCTCGGATTCTTGCTGGCCAATATTCTTGGCACCGCCCGGCATTTCACTTAGACCACTTTCAATCCAAGTACGTAACTTCTTACGTTCGATTAGCTCGGTATCATCTCTAACTTGCTGTAATTGGCTAATTGCACCAACTAACTGAGCAGGCGCGTATTGACCTACAGGTATACTTTGCGAGTTTGCATCGATTTCTTCCCCAGCAGAAGCTAAGCCTAATTGCCCCCCACTAGTAGAGGAGGTGTGCAGACGTGACAAAGTATCTAATGTGCTGTTTTCTTGAGCTTTATATTGGTGGCGATTTTCAAGGATAGACGCGGCTGAAGAGCCCCCTCCAATAACTGGTGCATCACTCAGCCCTTCAACATTGTGATTTACTGTCTCTTCGGCTGAACTGGCTTCTTGTGCGGCATCTGCTTCACTTTCTGTCTTTGTTAACGGCTCTTGAGTTTGCTTAGGCTTGTAATTAACTTGGACTTTTTTGACAGTGCCGATTATCTCAAGATATGACTCTCTTAAGTCTTCAAGAAAGCTACGAGACAGCGCTTTATAGATGACAATCTGGGGAGCCGCCGGGATTTCTAGTTGCTCGATAGCTGTTTTTAAGGTGCTGAAAATTGCATGGGGTGCCAGAGGACAATCTTCCTTTCCAATTGTTTCTCCAAACAGGTACGAAACAATTAAACAAACCTCATGAAGCTCGTAACCAAGTTCAGCTTCTAGGTACTTGATACCCATATTGGCACTAAGCCAATCTTCAAAGTCATCTTTGGAGACAAGACTAAGTGAGTCAAGGTCAAGCTTATCGCCACCATGCGGCTTTTGTGTATCAGTTTTCACTTGCTCTAGTTCATCACTGAGCACCTCTTCATTTGATAAACTCTGCTCAACCTCCTTCAGAGCGCCAATAGCATTGTTTGCAACCTGTGCAGCAAACCATTCACTATTTGCTTCTAGAAGATTAATGGCTAAAGAAAAATCCGCTCGCAGCCAATCCTCAGCATCCTCTAGTTTCTTATATAACTGAGCTGAGGTAGCGTGAATCGCTTTTCCAATGCCGTCATTAAACGACACGGCAACCTGCTGGGCTAACGCCTGCAGCAACTGGGTCTTAAGCTTGATGGATACGGAAAATTCTGCCATGAAAACCGATATTAATAGGAACTTTAGTTAACTAGTGTCTATTNCGGCTAATCTAAATACCTGATTTAACAAGTTAAGTATTCAATATGTTACAAAAAACCAAGAAAAGGAAAAAAACTGTAAAATGTCGGGGAATCCCTACCTATCCTTTGATATCATTACGCGATAGGTCGGGACTCCC
>NZ_LWGG01000954.1:0-738 GCF_001635365.1 Oleiphilus sp. HI0128
TACATCTACTGCAAAGCTGCCTGGTTTACGTCAACACATTGATGATTGAAGATGTGCTATCCGATAACGCGATACGTTCGAAACTGATACCTGAAGACTATCGGGCATTAAGCCCTTTGATATATAGCCATATCAACCCGTACGGATTATTTACTCTGGATATGAGTGATCGCATAGCTTTTGCGGCTTAGAGACGCTGAATTATAAATTGAAGATAAAGGTCATCAGTAAGCAGCTGCCGTCTTGGTTCGCTTCAGACGATTAGCGGACCATTATCTGGTGGCTTCTGTGAATCAGTATAGGTCACTGGTACGCATGTCAAAATTGGCCTAATAATCATCCTCGTATGAAGGTTATGGCCATTTGCATCACGGTCATTGAGGACCTTTTCTGTGCCGGGATGACGGATAGCAAAGGTGAGAAGGACTGTATTGAAAGTAGTACGGTATTTCACTAGTGTCCGGTTAAAAAAAGTGAACGGGCTTTAAGAAGCCTGAATCCATTGACATGCGGTAAAATAGCAGTTGTCGAGACAGCAATTTCACCACAAAGGATTCAGGCTTGAAACATCGTAACACCGTCTTCCATCAGCTTCTAAATTTTTTACCTCGTCACCGGTTCCAAGCTACCGTTGACCGTTATAAGGGTGACCATCGAACACGCAGCCTAAATTGCTGGGATCAACTGATTGCATTATTGTTTTGCCAGCTATCAGGCAGGCAGTCTTTGCGGGATCTT
>NZ_LWGG01000955.1:0-3209 GCF_001635365.1 Oleiphilus sp. HI0128
CTAGAAATGTTGGAAGAGGTGCTTTCTCACTTGAAGAAGATTCAAGGTGCCTGGTCTGGTATTCGTCAGGAAGTTATTGAAAAGGGTATTCTCTAGAGGCTTGTTCGCAAGTTTAGAGTGCTTTTTTGTTTATTGCTTTTGTATAAGAGATTGAATAGCGGCTATTGATTGCCGCTATTCCAATGTGCTCAGCGTTGCCGACAGTTAGTTCGATTCTTCGATCACTGCGCTGGTATCTTCACCGCCGAATGCTTCCAGGATCTCTGGAATTAGTTTGTCGAACTCTGCCGTCATAATGGTGAAGCCAGCGTCAAACATGCTGGCGGCATCTTCGGCGTTCATGTCGTCAAGTTGATCTTGTAGCATATCGCCAAACTTGATGCGCTTCACACTTAAATCAGAGCCTAATAATAGTGTTAGTGACTCGCGCCACTCGACAGCAAGTTTGGTGACTTCCATTCCTGATTTGATTTGTTGGTCGATCTGTTCTTGATCGAGTTCCAAGCCTTTATACTTAATAGATCCTTTCTCTTCACCTTGTGATGTAAGTTCGCATTCTAAGCCTACAGTCATAAAGCTTGGTAGGCTGCTTGGCTCGGTGACCCAGTGTGTCATGATCGAGCTTGGGGCCTGGTTAACTGCTGGTAGGCGAATAGGAAGTGAACCAATTGTTTTGCGTAAATAGCTGGTCAGTTCATCTGCCAATTTGGCTGATGAAGTGTTAATCACAAGGTAGCCTTTCGAAGGGCAAAGGTAGGCGAAATAGCGCGATGTCTTGGTGAAAGACTTAGGTAGTAAGAGGTTAGTGATTTCTTCCTTTAGCTCAGTTTTTTCTTTGCGTGTAACTTTGCGGTGCTGTTGTTCCTCGATCTCATTTACTTTCTCTTGTAATTGCTCATTGACCACAGAGCTAGGTAGAATACGCTCTTGCTTTTGAAGGCAGATCATCCAGTAATTCTGGTTAACGTGTACCAGTTGCTCGGAATGCTTTTGCAAAGGGCTGGACCAACCTAGTTGGTATATGTCGTTCGCGCCGCAGGGTTTAAATGGTGAGTCAGCAAGTTTACTTTCTAATTCTTCGCTTGATAGTTCGAAAGGTTTAGTAAAGCGATAAAACAGGATATTTTTAAACCACATAAGTATATTCAGGCCTTCAGTTAGATGTAGATATTCTTTCTTAATAAGATGTAAAGCAAAAGTATAGTATAAAATACTTTAAATAGATTGCTTAAATTATTGAAAATATTTAAAAAGAGTTTCAAATTGAACACCTGCCCAGTCTTTTATTTGTATTCGACACTTGGTTGTCACTTGTGTGATGAGGCGCTTGCGGTAGCTCAGGCCTTGCATGTGCAAATGGCTGAAAACTTTGCAGCATCGTCCTTTGATTCGGATGGAAAGCCGCTTTTTTTTAAACTGGAGTCGGTCGATATTGCAGACGATGATGCCTTAATTGATCGCTATGGCGCCAGGATACCTGTTTTGCTATCCCATGATAAATCCCTGGAGCTTGAATGGCCTTTTGATGTTCAATCACTTTATGAGTTTATGTGCCGCTGCCTTAAATAGGGTTTCGGTTTAGTCAATTTAATGAATTAGATGTGAATTAGTATGATTATTGTTGTGTCTCCTGCAAAAACGCTGGATTTCGAGTCAGCGAGTTTTAGTGATGAGTTTTCTGTGCCTGATTTTCTAGATGAATCAAAGCATCTGGTTGACGCTTTAAATAAAGTAGATTCCGCTGCGCTAATGAAGCTAATGAGTGTCAGTGAAAAGATTGCAGATTTAAATGTGCAGCGAATGAAAGATTGGACTGTTCCGTTCACGGCCCAGAATGCAAAGCAAGCTGTCTATGCCTTTAAGGGGGATGTATATACGGGGTTAGCAGTCGAGTCTATGGATAGTGCTAGTGTCGAATATCTTCAGGGAAAGTTAAGAATACTCTCGGGTTTGTATGGTATTTTGCGCCCCTTGGATTTGATGCAGCCATATCGTTTGGAAATGGGAACCAGGCTTGAAAATACACGCGGAAAGAATCTTTACGAGTTTTGGGGAGAGATGCTGACAGAGTCACTTAACCGGGAGTTAGAGGGGAGTGACGAGGTTCTCGTTAACCTAGCATCCAACGAGTATTTTAAATCAATCAAGCCTAAGTCGCTTAAGGCAAAGGTGATTACCCCTATATTCAAGGATGAGAAGAAAGGCACATACAAGATCATTAGTTTTTATGCCAAAAAAGCACGAGGCTTAATGGTCAGGTATGCTGCTGATAATAATATTCAAAGCGTTGAAGATCTAAAGGGTTTTGACTACGCGGGTTATCAATACTCAGAGAGTGAGTCCAGTGGCACTGATTGGGTCTTTACTAGAAGTGAGAGTGTAGCGGAGGCGCAGAAGTAAGGTTGTGTTTAGTGTTGTGAAGAATAGGGCGCGCCAAGGGTTGCGCTTCTCTCGTCTGCTCGCGAATTTACTCTCGGGTAGTGCTTTTATTGGTGCTTGTTATCAATTCCCGCAAGTGTCTAAAATTGACCAAAACGAGCTTAATGATTACGCTCTGTTTACCTTGTGGGTTGAGGATCTGGTTCGTTCAATGAATACGGAGGTCGTTGTCGAAGGCTCCCCCATGGAAGCAAGCGGTTTGTTTGTATCAAATCATATTTCATGGCTCGATACGATTGTTTTTAATCATCTCAGGCCTGTAGGTTTTATTGCGCGGCATGATTTGGAAGAGTGGCCTTTGCTGGGGACCTTTACCAAAAGAATGGGGTCTATTTATATTAATAGAACCAATAAATTTGAAGCGTATCGCTCAATTCCTTACCTTGAAGAGCGTTTAAGGCAAGGTGGTTCAGTGCACCTGTTTCCTGAATCAACGACCTCGGTAGGTGCAGAGGTGTTGCCGTTTTTCCCGATGTTTTATGAGGCAGCAGTTAGAGTGGGTGTGCCTGTTCAGCCAGTTGCACTAAAGTATACGGATGAATTTGGTCGGCTCTTGCCTGAGCCAGCGTTTATAGATGATGACTCGTTTATTGATACGCTTGAGCGTATTCTAAGGGTTGAAAAGGTGTATGCTCATGTCCGTTATCTGGAACCTATGGACTCAGCATCCTTATGTCGTAAGGGCTTGGCGAGGCGTACTCGGGAAATGATTGGTGCAGAATTAAAACTGATTTAGGTATAAAAAAACCCGCAAGAGCGGGTTTTTTTAT
>NZ_LWGG01000956.1:0-1005 GCF_001635365.1 Oleiphilus sp. HI0128
TAAACAATCTTTAGCTGACGGCATGTCGATCAAACTTTAGGAGAAAGTAAATGAAGCTACTAAGAGTGCTTTTAGTTGTGTTGCTTGTTGTCTCTCCGCTTGCTTTTGCAATAGGGAAAGACACGTATAAAGAGATATCCTGGGATGATTTAATGCCCGAAGGTTGGGAGCCTCCGGTGCCACAAGAGCAGGAGTTTTTCGAAGGAGAGTCTTTCGAAAGCGGCGCCTTTGAAGGTGAGTCATTCGAGGGGCAGGCTTACGATGGGGACCTAAACCCAATACCTGCTCAGGTTCAGGAGCCTGCACCAGTCGTGAAATCTCTTGATCAACAGAAACTCAAGATTCCGGGTTATATTATTCCTCTCAAATTCACCGCTGACTCGGTGTCGGAATTCTTGCTGGTACCCTATGTAGGAGCTTGCATTCATGTACCGCCGCCTCCTGAAAATCAGATCGTTTATGTGACTTTAAAAGAGCCCTTAATGACTAGTGAATTTTGGACGCCTGTCTGGGTAAGTGGGGTAATGAAGGCGAAGTTGTCGATGACTGAATTTGCGACTGCGGGCTACCACATGACTGATGCCATCACCGAGGTTTATGAGTATTAAATAGATATTTAGGCCCAGAGTAAGAACGCCAGTTTTTACTCCGGGCGGTATGGCACTTACTTAAACTGAATTTCACTTTTTTACAGTGGGTGCCTAGAAAAACATTATTCCTCTGTGCAGCAAAGCGCTCTGTGCCCTCTGTGGTTAAGGGCCTTAATCTTGAAGATCAAGACACCAAAAATGAATCCACCACAAAGGACACAGAGCGGCCGATGGTCTGCACGGAGAAAACCAAAAGAAGGGCCCTTAAATGAATGGCTCTTATTTAATCTGAATTGCACCCTATAGATAAACATGTATTCAGATTGAAAATATGCTTAAGCAAGTGCCGTTCTACTCTGACTCCAAATAAACTGACACAAAATTGTCACATTTAGTTGAGAGACTCACCTTCTCT
>NZ_LWGG01000957.1:0-817 GCF_001635365.1 Oleiphilus sp. HI0128
TGCCGGCCTATGGTAGAGCGCCCTTTTTGATTGGCAAACATCGAGTCTAACAATGCAGAGGGTTGGCTTATCGCACGCGCGTTTGATTTTGTGGGGATGGCATTCTCCGGTGATACAATACCGTTCATGCATTTTGGGTCCATACTCCCCCAATCACTGTCGGTACTATTTTGTTCGCCGGTATCGGCATCGCCCTTTGCGTCATTCTGGTTTGGTTGTCTATGTGAATCATCGGGTCGCTTAAATCCGGTTTCTGGAGAATCGTTGCCGGAGTTAGGATTACCGCTTCCGGAATCACCTTGAGCTGGTGGTGGCGCGTCGTGCCTACGGCGGTGGTGCAAAACCAGCTCTGAAACCGCATCAAGATCATCCAAGATGACCTCTTTTCGACCTTGCCAAGCGGCGTGCGCGCGAGCTGTTCGATACCAAACGATATCTGCTCTTAGTCCATCTACCAACGCATCTTCACAACGTTGTGCAATTTCAATTCGAATGGAGTCAGAGCATGCCACACCCTCTAAACGCTTTCTTGCTGAAACTACCTTAGCGATCAGTGCTTCTTGCTTTTCTTCATAGGCAAGAGTAAATGCTTCTGGATCGGCATCAAATGCTTCGCGCGTTTTAACGATGGCAACACGCTCTTCTACCGAGTAGCGGTTAGCTAAATCGACTGCCAAACCGAAACGGTCGTGTAACTGGGGGCGCAATTCTCCTTCATCAGGATTCATCGTGCCGATTAATAGAAACTCCGCCTTGTGTTGATGGCTGATGCCATCAACACAAGGCGGAGTTTCTATTAATCGGCACGATGAATCCT
>NZ_LWGG01000958.1:0-1324 GCF_001635365.1 Oleiphilus sp. HI0128
GAATTTTCTTTTATAGGGTTAAGTGTATCATCATATATAGGGATTCGTGTATTGTTATTTCTAGGCTTATAGGCGCCCTTTTTATTTAACTAATATTAAATTCTTTGTGGTATAAAATTAGTTAATTAATATACCATTAAGTTAACGGTGCACTTATGTCATTTCTTTCAGTATCCAATCAACAGGCGAAGGTTATTGTCGATGCTCGGCAAAGCTTTGAGGCATGGAAAAGAGATGATGCCTGGAAGTCCGAATTTACTGGTTCAATGCATTGGAAAGTCATTAAAGGTAAGCAGTACTTGTATCGGGGCTACACGGGAGGCAAGAATATTTCTCTCGGTGCGCGTAATGCAGAGACTGAAGAGCTTAAAGCTAAATTTGAGGGTGATGAGAATGCTGCCCTTAGTCGTGAAAAGCTATCCCTTCAACAAGTAAAAATACATGCTGCTTTTTTACGTGCTGTTAGCTTGAACCGTTTTCCTGTAGCAGGTGCAAAGGTAATTAGGGCTCTTCAAAAGCAATCTATTCCGCATAAAATAATCGAAACCAATGCGATGTATGCCTATGAAATTGCGGGAGGAGTGCTCTTCAATTCAGATCATCTGGCGACACAAGACATTGATGTACTCTTCGACTCACGCCAATGCCTAAAAGTTGTATCGAGCCTGGATCAAGGCTCATTGTTAGGTTTATTACAGAAAACGGATAAAAGCTTCCAGCCTCTTAGTGATTCGCCACGAGAGTTTGCAGCAGTGAATGCCCAGCAGTACCGAGTTGACTTTATCACCCAGGGAAAACCTCAAATGCAAGCAAGTGAGTTTGAAAGTCTGCTTGATGATAGTGACTTGTTGCCAGTAGAAATTGATTCGCTAAAGTGGGTGCTATCTGCACCAACATTTGAACAGATAGTGTTTGATTCAAAAGGGATGCCGGTTCGGCTAAACGCTATTGATCCTCGTGCTTTTGTGCTTCACAAGTGGTACGTGAGTAAACAGCCTGATCGAGACCGAGTGAAAGCTGTTCGAGATGAAAGTCAGGCGCGTAGTGTCGCAAGTTTGCTAAGGAGTCAGTTAACACACCTATCTTACGGCAAGGCTATCAATAAAATCTTTCCTTCCCGCTTGCAGGATCAGGTAAGCAAAGACATCGACGAATTTGATTTGTGATGTTTTGGGGGGAGGCAATATAAACTTTGTATCACCTAAGCGTAAAGTATTGCCTTATTTATTAATTCAAGAAGATCAGAGAGCGCGAAAGATTCAGGGGCTTTCTTAAGCAGCTTGAGGAGCATTGACGGGTCTAGTTTATCGGTCATAATTGCGCC
>NZ_LWGG01000959.1:0-1149 GCF_001635365.1 Oleiphilus sp. HI0128
CTTTGTTACCCCAGAGCAAAGGCACTTAGGTCTGGATGAAGAAATATTATCGAAGAGGGATGAGCTTTATCGCAAGATGAAAAGAAAGAACCAAATAAGGTGGTCAAAAGCTACGCGGAACTGGGAGAAAGTGGGTGACGTTAAGTTGAACCCGGAGAAGGAAAAACAAGCAGCTTAAATGCTCAGGCGACAACTACCTTGAAAAACGCCGAGATATAAACATCTCAATTCATATAAATAATTCGCTTCATGGGAAACTGTATTTTCTTGATCTGACGCCTTACAAGAAACTGTTACTAAGTTCAGCAAACTTTACTCGAAATGGTCTCAGTAACAACTCAGAGTGGGGAATGTTAATTAGCGATGAAGATGTCATTCAACAAGCCAAAGACGAAGTATTTGCAGATTTAGACCTTGAAGGTATAACGGAAACTCAAGTCAAGAACGCTTGTATGCACGCGGAGCATTATGCAGATATAAACCCTAACTGGACTGCTAAACCAGAGGTTGAGGCCGATATTTTAGGAGTGCTTACAAGTGCCGAAGACAATGCCAACCATAATCCAAAATACTTTCTCAAACCTATAGGGCATACCGATAGTCCCATCTGGAAGGATGATAGGCAGGATTTCTCCCAGCAATTCCAGAAACAAAATTTTTCCTCCTCAAAGAAACCTGTTGCGATTGCAAAGGGTGATTACATAATTACTACAGCTATAGGGTCTTGCTCACTACTATCTTATTTTAGGGCTACTGGCAGACCTGAGTTTGCAACCGCTGAGGAAATTGAAAAGGCTCCATGGTTAAAACGGTGGGGGTGGTATATTGAATCGAAGAACTATTCTAGAGATTTTGGTAGTAGGTGGTGGGAATTTGATCTAGAACGAAACCGTCTCGCTAATGAATTTAACGAACTATATCCTCAAATACCTGTTACGAAGGCTGGTGGATTTAATTTGAAGTCAATAAATTATGGTAGCGATAAGTTAGAGCTTAGTCCTGAGTTCGGGCGGTTTTTGATTGATAAGATTGATGTGGCTGTTAAGTAAGTATCTGATTCCCCCTGTGTCAGGATAGTTGTCGCCTCTGTTAATTTTTAATAATTGAATAGGAGGCGGTAAGAGAATATGAGTGAAGCATTATTCAAAA
>NZ_LWGG01000960.1:0-729 GCF_001635365.1 Oleiphilus sp. HI0128
CAGTATCTGAACAGCTGTCATCGGGTACTTGTTGGGACCAGAACTCCAAAAGGCCTTGCTTACCGGGTAGTCTTATTAAAACTATCGAAGGTTTGCCCAAGAAAGTCGGTAAGCTCGTCCGAGCCCATACATTGACAGATACGATTATTACTGCTTTAGCTGTGCTAAACAAGGAACAAGTCGATACAGGTGAGACAACGTATATCGGCTCCGACCTGGATACTGGGTTTATTGTGTCTGACCTTAGTTATTCTTAAGAAAACTATAACGAACTCAGGTTTTTTACTTCGTTCCGATAATTTCTAGAACAAAAGCGTTTTGCTCTGCTATAACTAATGAGTAGATGAAAAACATCTTGAATCGAGGTATTCATGTCAGAAATTGGTCAGAAGATAAAACAAGATATATTGGAAGCAATTGAGAACGACACTATTGTCTTACCAACGCTTCCTGAAATTGCTTTAGATGTTAAGAGAATCAGCGAAGACGAAGATTCGGGGTTATTCGACCTGATCGACGTTATTAACAAAGATACTGCCTTATCAGCACGCCTACTCAAGGTTAGCAACAGCCCTTTGTTTCGCGGTGCAAATGAAATCACTACGCTAAACATGGCAGTAAACCGCTTAGGCATGCAATATACGAGTAATCTTGCAACAGGCCTCGCAATGGAGCAGATGTTCCAAGCAACTTCAGAGATGATCGACAAGCGTATGCGCGAGACTTGGG
>NZ_LWGG01000961.1:0-5203 GCF_001635365.1 Oleiphilus sp. HI0128
GCGACAATCAACACAGCGGGAAAGCTGAGTAAAACGAGAATAAAGAAAATNCCCATCACTACAACTATTGCTCCCAGCGAGGTGTTTTTGAGGTATCAAATACAGACCACCAAGCAACAATCTTTCCCTGATCATAGACAGCTATTTGCCCGAACTGGAGAAACAAGGCTTCACTTTGTCTGGGCCGGAAGAACATATAGTCGTTAGGCTTTAGCTCAGAAGACTCTGCAAGCGAATACATTTCCTGATTGCTTGAGCAACCGTACAACTTCACTCGTTCAGAGCCTTCTGGATAGCACGGATCAGCAAGCCAATTGCCACCATAAATAAAGCACGCCTTCTTCGGTAACAGCTTCGCACTCCGCAAAAAAGGAGATAAAGATGAAGCAATGGGCAAACTTGGTTTTTCAATTACCTTTAAAATGGGGGCAGCAATAAATGCGGCAGGCACATGATGCTCCAGAGTTGGAATATCAAAGTCGCTGGGCTTAACCAGAGCTGACGAAACTGCTAATTCATTCCTAAAATCGCCTTGCTGATACAAGGAATAAGTTGGGCTTCCCCCTGCGTTTAAACATAGCCCTTCATGAGAACCAAATACTTCGTCAACCACATTAACAAAACGCTGATAGCTACTTTTTGCAGCACGAGCCACGACAGCCCTTCCTTCCAAAATATTAAGCGCCTTGGCAACGTGGTAGTCGTAACCCATTAGTCCGCTAAGGCTCAATAAATCAGATTGTTTAATACGCTCTAGACAAGACCTAAACTCACTCATGTCAGCAAAGCCACCACGATGCAAACCCACGTCGACCTCAAGGTTAACCTTCATCTTGAGCCCTGACTCTAAAGCAACAGCCTCGTACTCGTTCAAGCGTTCATTTGAGTCAATCAGCCATTGAACTTGCTCTGCTGGCTCAAAGTCTAGCGGCTCACCTTGCTTCTCATACCACTGATAGAAAGCTCTAAGCGCCATGACAGGCATAGGTTTTCCTAACAACAAGTCCGGCTTTACGGGCCATTTATGCTCTGCAATATGTATAAGAAAAGGAAGGTGAAAGCACATTAAACGAGAGGAATTAGTTTCGGACAGTATATATTCCAGCATAGGAATACTGGGTAAAGATTTTGCCACCACTCGATAGGCAAACCCTTTTTCTAGGGTTTCTTTCAAGCGTGCAATATTTTCATCCAACAAAGATTTATCGACAAGCAGTACAGGGCTAGCAAGGCCTGCCTGACTCAGAGCGAGCGATAGCTTAGAAAAATAGTTTGCGTCCATATTATCCAACTAGTCTTATTATTTTTTTGGATCTGCAGTCTAAACCAAGTAAAAGTCCAGCCTACCTGAGATCATAAAATCCCAGACTAACACAAACATGAATATTATTCATATTTTAAGGAATGGCTTACTTCCCAGCTTTGAGAATTACAAACTTCTTATTCGCTGCGATATTTTCAAAGTTACCAAATATTCTTTTCAAGTCAGAATGGTAGCCAAGGTGCCGATTTGCCACGAGCCATACCTCGCCACCCGTTTTCAATGCACGTTTGGCTTCTTTGAAAAAGGATTGGGCTATCGAAGTGCTCACCGTATTTTGCTGATGAAACGGCGGGTTACAAAGAATCAATTCCAATGAATTAGACTTAGCCTTGCTCAAGCCGTCACAAGCAATAAACTCAGCACGGTTTGTAGGCATATTGACCGCCAAATTGTGTTTCGCAGACTGTACCGCCTGAAAAGACTCGTCATAGAAAAACATCTGGGCATTAGGAAAGCGCTGTAAGTAGGCTAAACCAAGTACCCCATTCCCACAGGCTAAATCAGCGACTTGTGAAACCTCCGGTAAGCACTTGTAATGCCCCAAAAAGAAGCGACTGCCAATATCCAAATGATCATTGCTAAAGACATTTGGTAAAGCCTTCAAGTTCAATTCAAAATCGGGAACGCTGACAGACTTGCACTGTTCAAATATATTCTGCTCTGAAGCGTACGCCAGAGATTTATCAACCTCTGCCCTCCAGACTCGCGCTTTTTTTACACCTGGCAAAAAACTCGCCGGGCCAAAGCACTTCTCCAGCAACTCATACTGACCTTTGCTTAAGTGCTTATCCATACCTGCAAGTAAAAGTGTACAGCCTTCTTGTGCCCACTTATTCAGTTCAGCGAGTAAATAAGCCAGCTGGCTTTTAGATTTAGGTACTCGACCAATGATTAAGTCTGGGCGCTCTTCTCGTTTGACGAGATACTCAAGACCCGACTCAAAGTCCAGCACATTATCGTCATTCGCTTCAGCATTCTTCTTGAGGTTCTGTCGCGTTGCTTCTAATGACATCCATGAGTCGCCGTAACAGAGGGGCTTATATTTCATTAAAGGAATCGTCAAAGCACCAAAGTTATCGTGCACGATACAAAGCTGCTTGAAGCTTCCAGCCATGTCATCAACCAGATTAAGCAGGTAGCTGTCTGCAGCATCCCAGGCACGCAACTGACTACGCTTTTCAACAGGATAACGCTGAAGCTCATAATTCTGGCCGTTAGCGGTAAATGCGTTGGGATTTTCTGATGAGGAAGAAGACATAAAGGGATTTTAACTAATGAGCGAACTGAGCATTATAGCTCAAGCCATGCCTATCAAGAAGAGCCTAAGTTTACAGCGCAGCGCCAGCCTGACAAGCAACAGAAAGTCTCTGCCTACAAGCCTGTTGATACAATTGCTGCGCCTTGCTTAAGTTCTTAATAACACCGAAACCGCTTTGATAGAAACGACCTAATTGAAACTGAGCCTGAGCACTTCCTGATTTTGCAGCCACTTCAAACCAACGAAATGATTCATGCGAGTCGTGTTGAGGACCATCTTGTAAATAGATTTGCGCCAAACTTAGCTGAGAATCGATATCACCTTGTTCGGCTGCCAAGGTATACCAACTAATGGCTTCAGCTATGTTTTTACCAGAGACTTCACCAGAATGATAAATTCTGCCTAGTTGATACTGAGACAGTATATGCCCATGATCAGCCGCCCGTCTCAACCAACGCAAAGCCCTTTTCGGTTTAGCTTCGACACCCAATCCATTTAAGAGCATTAGCGCTAAGTTATACTGAGCTTGAACGTCTCCCAACTTAGCCGCCTTCTTGAACCAGCTATTAGCCTTTGTTTCGTCTTTGACGTCTTCATTGGTGTAATAAATTAAGGCTAGATTATATTGAGCTGAGGTATCGCCCTGTTCGGCCGCTAGCGTATACCACTTTATCGCTTTATTAATATCTCTAGGTAAACCGTCACCTTTCTCATACAGCACAGCTAGATTATTTTGCGCTTCCAACAAGCCTGACTCAGCGGCTTCTACGTACCATATCTGCGCATTAGAAATGTTCTTAGCGACACCTAAACCTTCCTGATTAATTCGGGCCATATAGAATTGGGCAATGCTATCGCCTTTATAAGCTAATGGCTCCCATATATTTTTGGCGCAGACATAGTCTCCTGAATTGAAGCAGTGGCGGGCTTGGTCAGAGCTCGCATGCATCTCGATAGAAGTAACCAATAAAAGAAAAGCTAGAGTAAATTTAATATGAGCAATAAAGCTCGGCCAGAAACCAGTATTCAATACAAGATACCCTTAATCATCTGTCACCCGAAATAAGTACGTATCAGTATATACCAGCAACCCGGAAATAGGAGGTTATCTATATATTATGGGAAGCCAGCTAATGTACGTTTTACTCTTAGTATCGCGAAGCTGTAAAGTTAGCGGTGTTGAATCTAGACTTATTAGAGGTTTGATTCTTGGCAAAAGCTTTAAGCTGGTAAAAAAGAATATTCTTTTACATTAGCCAATGTTAAATACCTCGACGTAACTCCCAAGGGAAAACCTTCCCCATGCTGTTTAATAAAGTCTGCACAATTATAGGGTCCATTAAGTCAGTGAGTTCCCACTGACTTAAAAATAATAGCGCTAAATACTGATCAGCCAGGCTGAGGTCTTGTTCGCCACATGTCAGCATATCTGCAATTGACGAAAACATTGGCTTATCATCACTCTTGTACATCAAACGCCCATAAGAACAAACAGGCTTGCCTAAGACCATTGCCTCATGAACCAAGTTAGAGTTAACCGATACGACCCCAACACAATTTTTATGCGCGGCTAAATCAATACTACGGATACCTTTCTTAGCCTCGATAAATGTCACACCCTTTGGTAACGTCGGAGCATTAGATAAGCGGCATTTTTTAGCAGGATGCTCAGTCACGATAATGTTCACACCTTGCGCTTCCGCATAACTCCGATCAATTAGCGCCTGAGCCAATAAATCGTTGGCGCCCTTCTGCCCATACAAGCTCTCAAAACCAGAATCAGAAAACTTCAGGTTATAGTCCTCTCCTCCTTGGAGTGGCAATAAACAAAAAGGCTTTTGAGTAAGGCCTGCGATATCAACCTTTTTAGGCCTCAAGAAGTGTTGAGCGCGAGCTTTGCAGTGCTCTAAATCGCGTCGACCTATGCGCTCAACATAATCAACGCCAGAGTCAAACTGAGTGTGGCTGCGTGCATTGGCCCCATGAGGAGAGATTTGATAAGACGATCTCGGTAGCCAGCCATGTTCAACAACAAGCGTTTTATCGCCATCATCGACAAAACGCTCCGACCAATTAATTGAAACAGGGGGTATTGATTCAAACAAGTCAGGATTGCTATGGACAGTTCGAGCAAGCATGCTGAAAAACATTGTCTTCGCACAGGCTCCGCCCTTCAAACCCAATATAGAGGTAGCACTCGACCAATTTGACCGCCTCCCAAAGCGTTTGAATATCACATTGTCATGAGCCTTAAACTCTTTTGGGATAGCCCCCCAATAAGTCTTTTTATATTTCTTCACTGTCAATATCCATTATTTAAGTGTTAATGCTTATTCCAATGAATAGCTTTTCTTTATCCCAAGAGCGCTGAATAAGTCATTCATTTGCTGACTAGCCACCTCACAGCTTAATGTTTCAACACGAATATCCGGCCTCAACCACTTGGCAGACAGCAAGGTTGTCGAGATATCGCCCAAAACAAGCACGTCATCTCCCAGCAGAGGCAAGATAAGCTCAAAGCCTATATTTTTATCGATACGGGTTGAACCTGGAAACATCTCATCGAGCAAGTCAAGGTTAGTACTCCTCGGGTGAGCCTTGACCCCAATGTCACGAGGGGA
>NZ_LWGG01000962.1:0-689 GCF_001635365.1 Oleiphilus sp. HI0128
ACGCGTCCACGTAACTGGTGTAGCTGTGCCAAGCCGAACTTATCAGCTCGGTCTATCATGATGGTGTTGGCATTAGGAATATCGATGCCGGTCTCAATGATGGTTGAGCAAACTAAAACATTAAAGCGCTGGTGATAAAAGTCTGACATCGCGGTTTCAAGTTCACGCTCACGCATTTGACCGTGGGCAATGCCAACTCGCGCTTCAGGTACCAGTTTAGTTAAGTACTCAGCTTCTTTATGAATATTTTTAACATCGTTAAATAAGTAGTAAACCTGACCACCACGCAGAATCTCACGCAAGAGAGACTCTTTGATCAAAGCATCTTCGCGCTCACGAACGAAAGTTTTTACTGACAGACGCTTAGCAGGTGGTGTGGCGATAATCGATAGATCGCGTATGCCGCCCATCGCCATATTTAAAGTACGCGGTATTGGCGTGGCGGTAAGGTTTAAAATATCTACGTCGCTGCGGAAAGACTTAATCTTTTCTTTCTGCTGCACACCGAATCGATGTTCTTCGTCAATAACCAAAAGACCAAGGTCTTTGTACTTAACATCTTTTTGAATCAGCTTGTGGGTACCGACAATAATATCTATTTTTCCAGCCTTTAGGTCTTCCAGCGCTTTAGCCTGATCTTTTGGAGAGTTGAATCTTGATAGCACATCGACTTTAACCGCCGTGCCTGC
>NZ_LWGG01000963.1:0-13083 GCF_001635365.1 Oleiphilus sp. HI0128
TACTTATTCTGGTGTGGTAGGGGCGCCCGGATTGTTCCAGAGCTTTACCTGATTTCTGCCGTTATTCTTAGCTTCATACATTGCAATATCGGCACGCGTGACGAGCTCGTCAGCAGTCTTGGGGGACTTTTGAGATAAGCTGGATACACCAAAACTTGCAGTAAACTCGATAATATTGCCGTTTGATTCGAAGGCAGAGTTTGAAAATTCTTGGCATAGGGTGTTGGCAACATGCTCAGCTTCATTCAATGAGGTATCAACAAGCAAAATAATAAATTCTTCACCTCCGTAGCGCGCGATGATATCGCCTGAACGTGTGATAGTGTTTTTTAGAATTACTGCGGCATGGCGGAGGCATTCGTCTCCAGTTTTATGCCCATAGTTATCATTGATCGATTTGAAACGATCTAAATCGCATAATATGACAGACAACTCGCGGCGGTGCCGTTCAGCTCTTTTTAGCTCGATATGCAGGCGTGATTCAAAGTGCCGGCGATTGAATAGAGTGGTCAAGGAGTCGGTTGTAGAGGCTAACTCCAGGCGATTATTTGCTTGCTCAAGCTCGGTGAGCGCTCGTTGCATGGATTGAGTCCGCTCACGGACTTTGGACTCTAGCTGGGCATTGATAGTGGTTTGTGTTTCCAATAATTG
The DNA here is from genome assembly GCF_001635365.1 of Oleiphilus sp. HI0128. Lineage (NCBI taxonomy): Bacteria > Pseudomonadati > Pseudomonadota > Gammaproteobacteria > Oceanospirillales > Oleiphilaceae > Oleiphilus > Oleiphilus sp. HI0128. Next base: position 652 of record NZ_LWGG01000963.1, read on the forward strand.
CTCTTGCGACTCTCGTAGCCTCTTTTCACTTGAAAGTACAGATTCCTGGGCGAGAATGCGCATTTCTTTTTCACGGTTTATTCGGTTGGCTAGAGCAAGAGAAAGCAGGGATACCAAAAATAGAACACCAATTTGCCCTGCATTATTGGTAAAGAAATTGGCCGTCACGAGCCCGAATTTAACCGCGCCTAATGTACCAATCCCCAAGAAAGTTGTGGTCCAGGCGAGGCAGTAGTAGCGAGCATCAGAATGTCCCCGGAACAAAGCGATATACCCGAGTAGCATTGACATGGTGCAATTGATTAAAGCAAGAGCGCTGTTTAGACGTATCGTAATGCTATATGAAATGATAAAGGTCAGCACAAATGAGATGCTGGACACGACTGCTAAAGCTTGTGCAATGCGATAAGCTTTTGGGTTGGTTTCTTTGAGCTTTAAAAACTCAATAATCAGCACTAAAACGGTAATATTACAACCGCCGATAAAAACGGATATCGCGTAGCTATTCCATTCTAGAGCCTCTGGCCATAGATAGGCAAAGCCATAACCCTTTAGGCTTATTTGAAAGAGCAAGTAACTGAAAACGAAAAGAACATAGTAGAAATAGCTCATTTCCCTGATAGAGAAAAATAGCAATAAATTATAGATGACCATGATGCCGATGACGCCTGCCCAGATACCTTGCATCAGGTGGTCGTCAGAAGAAAATTTGGCATGACTCTCGGTGTCCCAGAGTATTAATGGTGCTTCGATAGTTCCCGCGGAAGCGATTCGCATGACGAACTCATTGCTTCCTTTGTTCAGTGTATACGGTAAAACAAAGTTTTGATGGCTTATTGGTCTTTGCTCAAAGGGATAGGTGTCACCGACTACATGCTGAGCAACAACTTGCCCTTTATTTACTTGATATAGTTCTACCTTATCCAGAAAAGGAATGGCTAGCTCTAGGTAAACATCGCTGGGCTTGTTGCTTGGGTTATCAATTCTAAACTTAAACCAAAAAGCTGAGTTGGTGAAGCCAAAGTTTGGGGAGGCTCGTTGTATGTGCTTCCATGCGTGTGTTTTATTTAGAATTGTATTAATACTATGGCGATGCTCCTCATCCTCTAAGTAGAGCATTTTTGAGCCTATCGGAATGCCTTGGCTTTTACCTGGTGTGTAAATTGTTGTGGGTGTAATACTCTGGTTAGGCGTAATGAAGCGGGTTTGGTCTGTTATCGATAAATTATCAGCATGAGCGCAGGTCACTGACATGAGTGCAATAATAAGCAAGCAGCAGCTAAAAGAACGCTTTATCAAATCCCTAATCTGGGGGCACATGGATGAGAGCACTAACAAACCTTGAACTAATGGCGAAAGAGTTGGACTGAAAAGGTCGTAATTTCCAGTTGATCTTTAAAAGTATAGGGCAAGTTGAGTGCTTGTCACGTTGACCAAGGATAAATCAACGTGACGAAGTTGGTATTCGTGGGATCTTACGTCTAAAGCGCTAGATCGATCTGAACAGGGCAATGGTCAGAACCCATAATATCGTTGAGAATATCGGCGGCTTTGATGTTGTCGCGCAAGCTTTGGGAGGCGAGGAAGTAATCAATCCTCCAGCCTACGTTCTTCGCACGGGCGCCGGCTCGATAGCTCCACCAACTATATTTGACGGTTTCAGGGTTTAGTTCTCGGTAAGTGTCTATAAAACCAGACGCAACGTAGCGGTCTAAACCGTCAATTTCTGCCTGCGTGTAGCCAGCACTTTTATTGTAGTTGGGCTTGGGACGGGCCAGGTCGATGTCTTTGTGCGCAACATTCAGGTCGCCACATAAGATAACTGGCTTGCTTTCTTCGAGTTTCTTTAAATAATCATTGAAGTCTTTGTCCCACTCTTGACGATAAGGCAAACGTTTAAGCTCACTACCAGAGTTTGGGGTGTAGACAGTAACCAAGTAAAAGCCGTCATACTCAGCAGCAATCACTCGACCTTCCTGATCGTGCTCTTCAATTCCCATATCGTATTGGACAGAAATAGGTGCGTGTTTGGTCAGAATAGCTGTGCCTGAGTAGCCTTTCTTCTCGGCAGAGTTACAGTAGATATGATAGCCCTCAAGATCTTTAAGTGCTTCCATCACCTGATCATCCTGGGCTTTGGTTTCTTGCAAGCATAGAACATCTGTTTCCATAGATTCGAGAGAGGAGAGAAAGTCTTTCTTCATCACCGCTCGAATACCGTTAACATTCCAAGAAACCAATCGCATTATAAAACCTCTCTTTAAATCAAATAACGTACACCAATTAATGCTCGCTAGAGCAGACGTACAGAAACGAGGGAGAGAGTTTAGTGAAAAAGGTTAAGGAAGAACAGGCTTAGGCACGATTTCGCAAATGACAGGTCAGTGGGTTCGCCGTAATTTGGTGTACACGAACCACCCTGTTATGGTGGTGAGGGAGTGTGGGGCCTTATAGGGTGCGCACTGCGCACCGCTAGTCGTGGCAAGGAGGCCTAGGGCGCTACGAGCCGCTGGCCTCATTAATGTCAGTCACATTCTGAGGATTGCTCAATTCCTCTAGAACTTCTGGTTTGCCCTTACATGCTTGAATAATCAGCTCCTTATGCTTGGCAAGTAAGAGGCCAAAGGATTCTGCTTGAGCTTCATCTACACCCGCTATTTGGCTTTCAATTAAGGTCGTAAATTGCTCACCAAGCTCTAGCATTTTGTCGTGAGCGTCTGCATCTTTTTTGTTTTCAAACATGGCACCGTCCCGATCACATTTCCACATTGCAATGACTGGCATGACTCTTCTCCATCAAGCGATTATCAATTTAACTGTATATTAATACAGTATCGGGTTTAGTCAACCATTGTTTTTTGAACTTTTTGCTGCCATGGTGTTCTTAAGAGAATATTAGGGGCAGGTTGCGACCCTAATATTCTTTTAAGAACTTATGTTGCAGAAGAAACCATTTATGAACAAAGTCTTTTTATACTCTAGCTATTTTATCTTCGTCTTATTCGGGTTTAATGCATATGCTGAGGGAGAGAATACTGTCTCAATTGGAAAGTTTTCTGAATGGGGGCTGGAGGAATGGGAGTCGGTCGAATTCAATGATGAAACCTCTTATCGTTTGAAAGACGAAAGTGATAATCCCAAACTGAAGGTTTTGCATGCAATTAGTCAAGCTTCTGCTTCGGGTATGTTCAAGAAAATGAAAGTGAATATACAGAAGACTCCCTTTTTAAATTGGCGCTGGAAGGTCAATAAACCCTTAGCGAGTTTGCCTGAAGAAACGAAGCAAGGCGATGACTATGCTGCGAGAATCTATGTAGTCGTTTCTGATGGCTGGTTTTTCTGGCAAACCAAGGCCTTGAATTATGTCTGGTCGAGCCGGGAAGATGCGCCAGCAAGTTGGCCCAATGCTTATGCGCCTGACAACACTCTGATGATACCCTTACGAAATAATAGCGACGGCGCAGGGCAGTGGCATATAGAAAAACGAAATATTCAGGAAGATCTGAAAGCCTGGCTCGGCAAATCCTATGACGAAGTTGAGGCGATTGCGATTATGACTGATGCCGATGACTCCGGGTCGAATGCCGAAGCTGAATACGGTGATATATTCTTTTCGGAACGGTGATAGGGATTTCACGGATGGTCAAGTTGCTGAAATCCTGCAGTCTTAAAAACGCGCCATTCCCGTAGTCTTAAAGACGCGTCATTCCCGCAGTGTGTTAAGCGGGAATCCATTTTGCTTGATGCGCCGTGCTAGGTATCATGGATCCCGGCTGAAGAGCACACCGGGATGACGATAGTGCACCCTAATGCCAAACAACCGCTTGGCGTGCTTCATACCAATCATCCAAATGAGGCTTGTAACTCGACTCAATAACATCTCGCTTCATCTTCATCGTCGGTGTTAGGTGCCCGCTGGCGATGCTCCACTCATCACTGACAATCGTCACGAACTTGATATGCTCATGAGGGTCAAGTGTAGAGTTTACGTCCTTGATTAAAGATTGAAAGCTAGAGGCAAGCTCTGCTTTAAAGTCATCACAGCTTGTTTTTTTGGCCGATGATTCGGCTAATACTACCAATGCGTGAGGTTGTGGGTACTCAGCGCCCGATACACAAACCATCTCAATGTCTTGATGGCCAATAATCTTATTCTCTATTGGCGCTGGCGCAACGTATTTACCTTTACTGGTTTTAAATATTTCTTTGGTTCGTCCGGTAATCTTAAGGCGTTTAAGTTCATCAATTTCACCACGATCCCCGGTTTTCAAATAGCCATCTTCAGTGAACTCAGCCTTGGTTTTCGCCTCATCCTTGTAGTAACCCATCATCAGGGTAGGGCTCTTGATTTGAATTTCACCTTGCTCACTGATTCGACAATCAACACCAGGTAAAGGTTCACCTACGTAACCAAGGCAACTTCTGCCTGGCTGGGACATATGAGAATAACCAAAGTTTTCAGACATGCCGTAGCCTTCGAGGAGTTCAAGACCAAGCTTTTGGTACCAGGCAATCGTATCTTGACTTAGTGGTGCAGAGCCACTCGCAGCATAGCGTACATCCTGCAGACCAAGCGTCTTCAATACGCGTTTTTTCATATAGCCTGACAGTAAAGGAATCTTCATCAAACGATCGAGCTTTTGTTTTGGCATCTTGGCAAAGACACCTGTCTGGAATATTGTCCAAATTCGAGGAACCGCCAGGAACAAGGTAGGGTTTGCTCGGTTCAAGTCAGCGACAAAGGTATCGAGTTTGTCGGCGAAAAATAATTGAAAGCCAACAGATATAGAGGCCATTTCGACTACAAAACGCTCCATCACGTGTGCCAAAGGAAGGTAAGAAAGCATTCTGTCTTGATCAGTCACTTTTAATGAGGCTATCGCGCCTTGTGCAGCATAGGCCATGCTATGGAAAGATAGCATCACGCCTTTGGGGTTCCCGGTGCTACCAGAGGTATAAACAATCGTGGCGATTTCATCTGCTTCGCGAGCTGTATTTTCACTTAAGGCTTCATTCTTTGCGACAATCTGATCCCAGCTAGTATACTTTTGCTGCACTTCTTCCGGGCTTAAGTCAAAGGAAATACAGGGTAAGCTTTCTGGAATACCGTCTTTCATATCGTCCCAATCATCAAGCTTACCAGCGAATAGGACTTGTGCTTCGGAATGCTCAAGTATATAGCTGACGGTATCGGCGTTTAGGGTTGGGTAGAGCGGAACGGTAACGTGTCCTGCCATCCAGATTGCCCAATCCGCCATGACCCACTGAGCGCAGTTTTTTGACAGTAATGCTATGTGGCTCTTGGCTGGTAAATTAAGAGTCTTCAAATAGTTCGCCATCTTTCTGGCTTCAGATACGGCTTGTTGCCAGGTATAGGTTTTAACTTGTCCATTGCCAAGAGGTTGCGTGAGGTAAATGTCCTGGGCCTTTTCCTTTTCCCAGCGATAAACATGTTCAAGTGCGAGTGGAATCTTTCTATCGTTCATTATTATTCCTTTGTAAACGTAGCTATTAGATTGTTATTGGTTTTTAAATTCTGCAGGAGAATTGTACAGATAAGGAGCGTTAATCCCTTGACCCTAGGTTTTAAAATATTGACGCTGGGTTGCACTTGTGGAAGGCTCAACCTAAAGGTTGGGCAGCTACAACAAGCTCAATTGGTCACTAGTAATCTCGTTATATGAGGTGCCTAAGAAGCTGACTACACCATCGACAATAGGTGCGATTTGTCTGGCGAGATACAGGTCATAATCAAGTGGTGATACAAGGTGTTCTATAGGCTCAGGCCCATTCACGGTATAACAATAAGAGACCCAGCCGCCATTTTCATAACGTGGCGCCTTGCCTTCGCTGACTAGCCACTCGTCAGCTTTTTTGGCGGCTTGGGCATGAGGGGGTATATTCGAGGTGTAATCTCTGAGTTTTCTTCTTAAGCGCTTTCGATAGATCAACTGGTCGTCGTATTGCCCGCTTCGTATCCCGCTAAGTAATTGTTTGAATAACTAGGCAACTCGGGTTATTCTAAATTAAGACTGTTTGTCTTCTTTGTACTCTTCAGACTGCAATTTACCAATCCCTTTTAAACGATCTCTAGGATTGACGAGCATTGGTCTGGTTAGAAGTAAGTTGTTTGGATATATAATAACTTCACGCGCTTCACTGATTAGTTTAGTGCTGAATAAGTTAATTTCAGAAATATACCCCTCGACGTAATTATCGCCATCAATCACTCTGACGAAGTTGCCACGCCTGAATGACTTTTGCACTAAAAGAATAAAAAATGAGGTGATGTTACTTAGTACCGACCACCCGGCGAATAACGCCACACCAGTGACCGCCAGAATACTGGCAGACAATGTCAGGAGTCCTTTGAAGTCAAAACCCCATACAAATAGAGTGACTACCACTGTTCCGATTAACAGCAACACATTTACTGCAGCGAGCGCGGTTTCTTTCGATTTGTCTTTTAGATTTCCGTGCTCTGCATGTGCGATGATTCGTGGTCGTAGTACGTATTTAAAAAAGCCGTAGATAATGATGATAACCAACGTTAGCAACACATTTACTTTGTACATTGAAAACCAGGCCAAAAGCTCATCAAACATTTTTTACCTCAAGAATACTTTGCTTCAACTTCATACTTATTGTCTGTCTACGAGCATAAGCTATTCATAGTTTACGCTCATTCTATCTTCACTCTGGATATACTCCGACTCGGGGTCCACAAGCGCTCGTCCTGCCATTGCGGTGCGACCCAGCAACATAGGATATCGCATATTAGAGCGGTCAGTTAAGGTGATGGGTATCGTCCAATGACTTTTCCCAATGCAGACACTCGCTTCAATCAAGCAACGCTTCTCTTTAGCCTCATTATTGGTTTTAACAAGCCTTTTGTCGACGAGTTTTGCTGACCGTCTACTCGCCCTTCGGTCAGGAAAGACATCCTTTGGTAAATCAAAACTGACCCAAGTTTCATTATCCCTCTCTTCATACTCAATATTTTCGACGTGCAAAGATGAGTTGTTAGCGCCGGTGTCAACTCTTACCTGAACGTTGAATAAATGTAGTCCAGGTAGGTCAGCGTACTCGACTGCACCCAGTAAGATCTTTCCATCAAGGTATTTCGCGAAGGAACTTCCCACAATTGTTTGCTCCTCACTTAGGTTTCCATTCTTTGAAAAGTTATCATGGCTCATTTAACAATACCTCGGATTCACTGACCAAATTGTCATTCATTAGCTCTAGATTTTCAGCCACTTCGTTTGGCTTGGAAAAATAAGCAATATGAAATAATGCTTCACCCTCCTGTGCTAATGGGATGTTCTGTTTACCAATAATAATACCCTTAGCATGACTCGTGATGGTGTCTAATACTCGACCAAACGGGTCTTGAATATCTGCCAGCGCATCGCCTTTCTCCACGAGCTCACCAAGCGTTCTTTTATAACGGATAAAGCCACTGTCAGTTGACCTTACCCATCCTGACTGCCTAGCAATAAAAGGTTCATATTTAAGCTTGCTTCGTCGTTTGGTAAGCATATCTAATGAACGCATAACGTTAACGATGCCTCTTACACCCGCACGAATAGATAATTCATCAAATCGCAATGCTTCACCTGCTTCATATAAAAGTACTGGTACGCCCAGTTCTCCAGCAGATTCTCTCAACGATCCATCCCTTATATCGGCATTAAGTACAACAGGCACGCCAAAGGCTTTTGCAAGTTCATTTGTTCTTTCATCATCTAAATTTGCTCGTATCTGTGGCAGATTTGAGCGATGAATCGCACCTGTATGTAAATCAATCCCGTAGTCCGATTTTGAAACGATCTCTTTCAGAAACTGGTTTGCAATTCTTCCTGCTAACGACCCTTTAGTCGAGCCGGGGAAGCTTCTGTTTAAATCTCTTCTGTCAGGTAGATAGCGGCTTTGTGAAATGACGCCATAAACATTTACAATGGGGACTGCTATGAGCGTTCCCTTCATTCCTCTAAGTTGTTTACCTTGAATTAGGCGACTAATAATCTCAGTACCATTTAACTCATCACCATGAATCGCAGCGCTAACGAACAATACCGGGCCATCTTTTTTACCGTGTTTCACGTATACCGGCATCGACATTTCGGTGTCGGTATACAGCGCAACGGTGGGCATTTCAATGTATGCTGATTCACCCGGTTTGATGTCACGTCCTGCTATGGAAAAGCTCTGTCTCATTGTAATATCTCAACTAATATTTGCATTGTCTCAACTAATAACTAACCTTTCCCTTTAGTTTTGGTTGCGTTGGGTTTTGCCTTCTTTTCGATATGCGAAATAATCATCCCCGCTACATTTTTGCCGGTAGCCGTTTCAATGCCTTCTAGCCCCGGGGAAGAGTTCACTTCCATGACAACGGGCCCGGTAGCACTTCGAAGAATATCTACACCGCACATTGATAAGCCCATTGTCTTTGCTGCATCGACTGCTGTTTTTCTTTCAGCTGGCGATAAGCGAACTATTTCAGCCGAGCCCCCTCTGTGTAGGTTTGAGCGAAACTCACCAGGCGCAGCCTGACGTTTCATTGCAGCAACGACTTTATCTCCCACCACAAGACAGCGAATATCAGCACCATTTGCCTCCTTAATGTACTCTTGTACAAGGATGTTTGCTTTTAGACCCATAAATGCCTCAATGATGCTTTCGGCTGTCTTTGTCGTTTCCGCTAATACAACACCAATGCCCTGAGTGCCTTCCAATAACTTAATGACAACGGGTGCGCCACCGACATTCTTAAGTAAGTCATCTATCTTGTCAGGCCGATTTGCGAAACCTGTTCTAGGTAAACCAATCCCTTTTCTAGATAACAGTTGTAAAGAACGAAGTTTGTCCCGTGACCGGCTAATCGCGACCGATTCATTAATACAATAAGTTCCCATCATTTCAAATTGTCTGACGACCGAAGTACCGTAGAAAGTAACCGAAGCTCCTATTCGTGGAATGACAGCGTCATAAAGAGGTAAGGGCTTACCTTTGTATCTCACAGAAGGTTTGGCGCTGGTAATATCCATATAACAATGCATTGTATCGATGACATCAACAGTATGCCCCATCTCTTCTCCTTCTTCTTTTAGTCGGCGAGTAGAGTAGAGCTCTGGGTTACGGGATAGGATTGCTATTTTCATTGGGATACCTCCAAACATTGTCAGTTGAGCTTGTGTAAATCTGTCGTAATTTTGGGCCTGATTTTTTAAAGCGTAAAACGAAAAGAATTTGTGTTGACGACAAAATTTATTAGGTGGTCGAATGACGAAACTAGTATGACAATAATGAGGATAGTGCTATCAATCAGTTGTTTTGGAATCTACTATGATGAACGTCTTAACAATGCCTGACAGATTAACCAAGAGTCAGATAAAAGAAAGTTTTTATAGAACCTACAAGCTAGTAAACCGAGTCACTAACGGAGTGAGTACCGGCGAGGTTTTTAAGCAGGGTGAGAGAGTTGCTTATTGTGAGGGTTTAGATAGTGATGAACCATTTCAATACCTCAAGGGTGTTGTTGACAGTCATATCAGGAACGAAATTAGACTGAGAGAAAATAGCATGCCTGACCTAACAGCATGGTATCGCGCAATTTGTGAGACCCTTCCAATTGAAAGCCGCAAAACGAACGACATTATCTGTGAACTTTTTAAAGCAGGTCGCGAGTATGTTTCGCTAAGTGACTTGGCTGGGAAAGCCGAGATATCAAATACCTCTGAATTATGCTTTTTGTTGTCAAATTTAGCACGAAAAATGTGTGACTCTATACCTTATGAACCGCCCTGCCAGGGTGATGGTCGCGATGCATACCTGGCCTTAATTTGTGATAGTTCTCCTTTAGGTGATAGGGTTAGACTTAATTGTCTCTTTAGTACTATATTTAAGGACTATTGGCATAAATAGGTTAGCTCGCTGGCCTTAACATAGGCGACATCATGGACATTGAGTTATTACGTACATTTTTGGAAGTAAAGAATACGCGTCACTTTGGTAAAGCGGCTGAAAACTTATACCTTACCCAAGCAGCGGTCAGTGCTCGTATCAAACAATTGTAAAATGTATTAGGTGCGAAGCTTTTTACTCGCTTTAGGAATAACTTACAATTAACGGTGACAGGTGAGCGCCTTATTAATCATGCCGAAACAATTATCATTGCATGGGAAAGAGCTCGCCAAGATGTATCGCTACGAAAGAAACAAAAACACGTAATTTCTCTCGGTGCCACAACAGGTCTTTGGGACCTGGTGCTGCAAGACACATTGCACCGACTTCATCGCGATTTTCCAGAAATGGCATTGAGGACGGAAGCGCACAATCCAGATATCTTAACCCGGCACCTAATGGAACGTACATTGGATGTGGCGCTTATTTATGAACCAGCGAAACTCAATGACTTGGTATCTATACCCATAACCCCCGCCGAACTGATTTTGGTTAGCACGAATGCTGACGCAACAGCAGAGGAGGCAGTCCAGCAACGTTATATTGCCATTGATTGGGGTTTGTCGTTTCAAATGAGTTTTACTCAGGTGTTTTCAGATAATATATCACCTATTCTTCATACTACGCTTTCACGAATAGCGCTTGAATTTATGCTTGAATTTGGCGGCAGTGCCTATTTACCATACCGTTTAATTGAACCCTATATCGACAAAAGCCTTTATCAAGTTGCCGATGCGCCGGTCATTGCTAGACAAATCTTTGCGTGCCATCATCGAGAGAACATTCATACGAACGAGATAGAAAACATTCTCAATGTTATTAGGGCGCTTGAAATGCCTGTAGAAGACGCTCCAGAGATTGAAGTGCCAGAAATAATAGAGATATAGAGGGTTATGACATGTTAAGTATTATCCAGCTCTCTGACGATGGTAAGAGTCAAGAGCTCGAAGCAATGTCGATTGATGATCTAATTTCCGGCGACTTACTCACGAGCCAAAAGCTGTGGATTGATCTTACGACCGAAGATCATGAAATAATTAAACGTTTGCTCACAGAGCTAAATATTGACCACCTTGCTATTGAAGATACCCTGCGAAAGAGCCACCCGTCAAAAATCGAGTTTTTTGACGAGCACTTATTTATTTTGTATCGCGGAATTCGTGCCATTGAAGATGATATATCTTTCCAACATCAGTCGATTGGACTCATTGTTAAAGACAACATTCTGGTTACTGTTCACCCGGTTAAATCGGTTGGGGTAGAGCAATCTAAAAAAGCCTTGCGTAAACTCAAACATATATCTCCTATGACGGTCGCTATTCAAATAATGAAAGCAGCATCGAGTGTTTACCTCGAGAAGTTGCTTAATTTTGATACTCAACTTAGTGAGATTGAGGAGCAACTCGAAAACAATGCAAATGACCAACAGTTGAAAGAGCTGACAAAGTTTAAGTCGCGGCTGGTAAAACTGACGCGGACATTTAATTATCATACGGACATAAGTGAAGGCTTACATAAAGAAAGTGATGAGTACGCATATTTCGACAAGGCAGCTTGCGAGCATGCAATTAACGACTTAGATGATCGTTTCCAGCGCCTTTTTACACTTGCTCAGATGCACTACGATATTTGCGGAGATTTGATCGATGGTTATTTATCGATATCAGCGCATCAGCTGAATGAAACGATGAGAGTTTTAACGGTCATCACCGCTGTGTTTGTGCCACTAAGTTTTTTGGCAGGGCTATATGGGATGAACTTTGACTATATACCTGAACTCAAGGTTGAGAACGGCTATTTTTACCTGCTCGCAATCATGTTGTCGCTATCAACGGGCTTAGTTTATTGGTTTAAGAGAAAGCGCTGGCTGTAAAAGCCAACGTTCAATTGAAAAAGTTAGCACTAAGCTTGACCTATCGAAATAGAGATTTCAACTAGAGCGTACAAACAGCAAGAAAAGCTTAGTCGGCTAAAGCCAAAAACTGCCGTTGAAGGGCATTGTCGAAATGGCCTAGTTCTCCTGATTTAAAGATGTCGAAGAATTTTGATTTTGAAGCACTAAGCACTACCTTTCTGACAGTCTGTCTTCTCCACAAAGTAGACATCTGAGAGTTGTTAGATTCGAATCGGTTTGTCTGATACCTGCCAAAAATATCATTACAGAGCCGGAGGTTTGTATAACGCTCATTGCTCGGCTAATATGGATTCTAAAATCGCGTTTCAGAAAAAGACTATTAAACATGTTGCATGATTTCAATGTCCTGCCATTTCTCAGAGCATCCTTTTGTTTCTTGAGCCTTTGTTTATTTAGCGTCCAAACGACCTCGAAAGAACTTCACTTTGTCACCGTTGAGCATGCTCCGCATAGTTTCGTAGAAGCTGGGAAAGTCGTCGGAAGCGTTACACAACTGCTACATGAGATTTTTGAAACAATGGGCTATCAGCTGGAGATTACTTCGGTCCCAG
>NZ_LWGG01000964.1:0-1192 GCF_001635365.1 Oleiphilus sp. HI0128
AATGGATTCTGATCGCCCTACAGGCCTGAACGAGCTGGAGCTAGAGCAGTACGAAATTCTTCTTGAAGAACAAGCTTATCCCTTTGAAGACAGTGCTATTGAAATTCATGAACAGAACTCCAGTAGGTCTTGGATTGGTATCTACGATGACTGGGTTCAGAATAGTTTTGATGCCTTAAAAGAATTGCTACCAGGGCGTTACGATAAGCCTGAATTAAAGAGCGAGATCATCTATGACTTGTATTAAGGGTCTATTCATCTGTTTGAGGCAATCAATGTCATGTTTTTTGATGGTTTGTCTGTGCCTTATCTTGAGTGCCTGTGCAACAAAAGGAAAAATAGATAAGGAATCAATCGCCGCTGAAGATTCGCGACAAGCATTAGTTTCACAATATCANGACGCTGTTGAAACGATGAAGTCACTAGAGAGTTCATCGGACCAAGCGATGGCTGCCGGGGTATTCAAAGGTAACGATGAGCTTGAAGATAGCTTTCATACTCTGGCAGAAATACATCAGCAAAACCCCTGGTACCCTGGGCCTCTCTTGAACCTTGGCATTAGTAGCTGGTGGTTGGGAAATGTAGAAGAGGCTGAGTCATACTTATCGAAAGTGCTCGCTCTGAAGGACTCGCTTGGGCAGGAGAACAAACAAAAGGCTGATAACAAGGCGTCGATAGATCTGCCTACAGACAAGCGGGCTGAGATTTTGGATAACTTGGCAAAGTTTACTGGCCCGGCACTCAACTATCTCGGTCAAATTATGCGGGAGAAAGGCGATTTCGATCAGGCGGAGAGCTATTATCGCCAGGCTTTGGATCAGAACCCTGAAGATATAACAGCCATTAGAAACTTGGGTATCTTGTTGGATTTATATCGTGGGCAGTTTGCGGACGCTTTGCCTTTATACGAGCAATATCAGTCTTTACTTGATGAGCCAGACCCTCAGGTAAAAGACTGGATCTTTGATATCAAAAATAGACAATAAGGAGTTGTAGGATATGAAATTAACTCAATGTTTAATGCTACTGACTTGTCTTATTTTAACGCAAGTTGTGGCGGCAGAAGGAACTGTGATCGCAATCGAAGGGGCGACTATTCGAGGGAACCAAGAGCTTCCTACCGTTTTGTATTTGGTTCCTTGGCAGCCAGCAAAGGTTTACTCTCTTGATGAACCTGAGCAGACCTTGGCAT
>NZ_LWGG01000965.1:0-2496 GCF_001635365.1 Oleiphilus sp. HI0128
TGAGCCTAATCGGACATAGGAATAATATTAGTGTGTAGGGAAGCAGCCGGTTAAAGAAAGAGAGCGAGACCATTAGGGTTCGCTCATTACAGATTAGTGATAATTTAATTCCATCGTATACAGGCTATTGAGTATAGCTTGCTGATGATTAGGAGACTTTGAATTGATTGACTAGTTGTTCCAGTTCAATCGCGAATTCAGCTTGTTGCTCAGACAGTACGCGAGTGGTGCCAGCATTTTCTGTGTTGACTTCAGCGTGATCCTTAATGCCAACAATTTTCTCACTCATATCTTCAGCCACAGCACTTTGTTCTTCAGCGGCTGTCGCGATTTGGGTACTCATATTATTGATTTGATTGACCATATTGGTGACATTTTCCAATGAGTGGTTGGCGGTATTGGCTTGCTCTACAGTTTCATGGACCTTAGAGAGGCTTTCTTCCATCACACCCACCGCATTTTCAGCGTTTTCTTGAAGCTTATTAACGATGATGTCAATTTCTTCGGTTGATTCTTGGGTTTTACCTGCCAATGTTCTGACTTCATCTGCGACGACCGCAAAACCCCGGCCTTGTTCACCTGCTCTCGCGGCTTCAATGGCAGCATTAAGTGCTAGAAGGTTGGTTTGTTCAGCAATACCACGAATTACTTCCATAACTTTACTGACGTCTACGCAATCCTGTCTTAGTTCATCTAGTACGGTTTTTGTATTACTGGTTGTCTGCTCTAATGACTCGACGACATTGACGGCGGTATTAACAGTTTCTTTACTAGAGATTGTCTCGTCATAGGCTTCATTGGCGCTTTCAGAGGTGCTGACGATATTTTCGGCGACTTCTGAAATAGAAGCAGCCATTTCCGTCATAGCTGTAGCGACAAGTTCAATAAGAGCTTGTTGCTCGTCGAGGCTTCTTGAATTATCTTGGCTAGCGACTGTCAGTTCAGCAGAAGACTGGCTTGTTTGACTTGCAGCCTGGTGAATCTGCTCCAATACATGCTCAAAACTGCTTAGCATTTCATCGAAGTGTTGGGATAGCTCAGCGATTTCGTGTGAGCCACTTATGTTTGAGCGAATTGTCAGGTCCTTATCATGATTAATCTTTCGCATGACATGGGTTAGCCTTTGGATAGGAGCATTGATGGATCGGAATATGGCTAAATTAATAATAAGAATAATCACAGTCAGTACGCCGGTTATCATATAGAAGGTTGACTTACTTCGTGCTTTGGTTGCCTCTAACGAACTGTTCATCATGGCAGATAACGAAGTAAGCTGTTCCTCGCTTTGATGGATGGTAGCACGTAGCTGACCGAGCAAGCCTGTTTCGGGGCTTAATCCAAGTTCTTGTGTCTTAACCGTTAGCTTTCTAAAGTCATAAGCGTAAGCGTTCAGGTTTTTTCTGACCTGGTCTTTAATTTGCGAAGGTAGCGCTCTGCTATCCAAAGTAGACATTATTGCCGCCATATCAGTATTAAACTTATCGATGTATTTTGTGTCTAGTCGCAGCATAAAGTCTTTTTCTCGACGACGTAACATAAGTGTTTCCGCAAGCAGTTGGTAGTCTTTTAGCTCAGTAATAGCGGACTCAGCACTGTGTACTGATGCTCGAAGAGTACCGTAAAGCCCGGTTTTAGGTGTTAATCCTATTTCTTTTTGAGTTTTCGATATGGTTAAAAAAGTTTGATGATAGCTTTTTATTATGTCGCCTAATTTGGTGAGATTATCTTCAGTGTCAAACCCAAGTGAGTTGTTTAATACTTTTAGTTCGCTAATTTCTTTGTTTAGCTTTGCAACATTATCAGAGAATCGTGTGACGTATTTTTCATCTTTCCTGGTGAGGAAGTCCTTTTCATTCCGTCTCAAGGTAAGCATGTTAGAGTTAAGCTTTTCAATGGACACAAGCGAAGAAGCTGACTCTGATAGTGTCTTGCTAAAATTGAGCTCGACTAAGATGATTGTAAGCATACCAACTAATGTAATAGTGCAGATTGATAAGAGCTTAGATTTAATTGATATGTTATCTAACAGTTTGGACATATTTGACCCCCTATTGCCTATTCCAGAAGCTCGTTACCTATGAAGTTGAGCTGTATCACAGATAGTATAGTTGAGTTTTGACTTTTAGGAGCTTGAAAAATGGACTTTTGTATTTGTGTGTTTAGGCGCTCAAGAGATGGTTATCCCAGGCAATTTTGAGGCCTGGGTTGGATAAGTTTTGACTAAGTTCTTTTGTTGTATTGTTGTAGTGGTAAAGGTTGCCTAAGCCGTTGGAAATAACAAATTCATTGTTTCGATAGCTGGTTAAACCGCAGCCATCTTTACAACGAAGACTGCTTAAATAGATTAATTGATCAAAGTCCCAAAAGGTAATCAAATCTCCTTTGGGTGAGGAAACCGCGGCAGTTTTTCCTATGGGGTCAAAACAAACGCTGCCACAATAATGCTTCATGGCATAATTAACATCATCGGGTGCCCAAAGAGGTTTGAGGTCTTTC
>NZ_LWGG01000966.1:0-1074 GCF_001635365.1 Oleiphilus sp. HI0128
GAAGCAGCCGGTTAAAGAAAGAGAGCGAGACCATTAGGGTTCGCTCATTACAGATTAGTGATAATTTAATTCCATCGTATACAGGCTATTGAGTATAGCTTGCTGATGATTAGGAGACTTTGAATTGATTGACTAGTTGTTCCAGTTCAATCGCGAATTCAGCTTGTTGCTCAGACAGTACGCGAGTGGTGCCAGCATTTTCTGTGTTGACTTCAGCGTGATCCTTAATGCCAACAATTTTCTCACTCATATCTTCAGCCACAGCACTTTGTTCTTCAGCGGCTGTCGCGATTTGGGTACTCATATTATTGATTTGATTGACCATATTGGTGACATTTTCCAATGAGTGGTTGGCGGTATTGGCTTGCTCTACAGTTTCATGGACCTTAGAGAGGCTTTCTTCCATCACACCCACCGCATTTTCAGCGTTTTCTTGAAGCTTATTAACGATGATGTCAATTTCTTCGGTTGATTCTTGGGTTTTACCTGCCAATGTTCTGACTTCATCTGCGACGACCGCAAAACCCCGGCCTTGTTCACCTGCTCTCGCGGCTTCAATGGCAGCATTAAGTGCTAGAAGGTTGGTTTGTTCAGCAATACCACGAATTACTTCCATAACTTTACTGACGTCTACGCAATCCTGTCTTAGTTCATCTAGTACGGTTTTTGTATTACTGGTTGTCTGCTCTAATGACTCGACGACATTGACGGCGGTATTAACAGTTTCTTTACTAGAGATTGTCTCGTCATAGGCTTCATTGGCGCTTTCAGAGGTGCTGACGATATTTTCGGCGACTTCTGAAATAGAAGCAGCCATTTCCGTCATAGCTGTAGCGACAAGTTCAATAAGAGCTTGTTGCTCGTCGAGGCTTCTTGAATTATCTTGGCTAGCGACTGTCAGTTCAGCAGAAGACTGGCTTGTTTGACTTGCAGCCTGGTGAATCTGCTCCAATACATGCTCAAAACTGCTTAGCATTTCATCGAAGTGTTGGGATAGCTCAGCGATTTCGTGTGAGCCACTTATGTTTGAGCGAATTGTCAGGTCCTTATCATGATTAATCTTTCGCATGACAT
>NZ_LWGG01000967.1:0-1032 GCF_001635365.1 Oleiphilus sp. HI0128
TCCATATACTATTTAGGAGTATCGACTCTTACGTACCAGTATCGGGCTTTCAAAGTATTTATAAGACACACTAGATATCATATATGTTAAAGCTAGCCCTCCTCCGTATCCCAAAATACGATCGCTATTAGACATTTCGCCACCATATCGTTCAATTAAATGAATAATTGGGTAGTGATATATATATAAGCCATAAGATATTTTTCCAGTGTATACCATAAACCGTCCTTCAAATAATATAGCTTTGAGCTTTGACGAGGAATACAACACGTATAGTATAAGTGCTAACGAGGAGAAGCCTACTATAGTATAACCAATACCAAACCCCCAGTTATTATCAAACATAGCCGGTGAAGACATTAGTCTCATTGCAGAAAATAGTGATTGCTGAGCCAAAACCTCCCCGATCACACAAAATAAAGTGACAGCAACAACGACACTCATACAAAACTTATATGGAGCTTGCCCACCATTCTTATGAATCAGAGCAACGAGAGAGCCATACAAAAACGCATCTGCTTGTGAGAAAGTTTGAAAATAAAGCTGCGTTACTACAAAGTCACGATCTAAGGCACCCCAAGACACTAAAAGCATTAACAAGAGCTTTGCCACAAGATAGAACGATAAAAGAGAAACAATTAAACTTTTCAAGCCCCTAGAGTAGAAATAGATCACAAATGGCCATATAAGGTAAAACTGTTCTTCGACTGACAACGACCACAGATGACCATATAATTCTGAGTGAGAGTAAGACTCAGAGGCTCTATAGATATTGAAAGTATAGGTAAGAAGATGAAGCCAGCCTCGTTGATCTAAAGACTCACCCCCCTGTGTCAGGATAGTTGTCGCCTCTGTTAATTTTTAATAATTGAATAGGAGGCGGTAAGAGAATATGAGTGAAGCATTATTCAAAAGAGTTTAAAGAAGCCATTGTTAAGAAGTGGCTTGAAAGTGGGTTATCATTAAGAACGTTTTCAG
Source organism: Oleiphilus sp. HI0128 (assembly GCF_001635365.1). Classification (NCBI taxonomy): domain Bacteria; kingdom Pseudomonadati; phylum Pseudomonadota; class Gammaproteobacteria; order Oceanospirillales; family Oleiphilaceae; genus Oleiphilus; species Oleiphilus sp. HI0128. The sequence continues at coordinate 979 of NZ_LWGG01000967.1, forward strand.
CCCAGGAAAACATAAACCTATCCACCTTGTATTCCTGGCGAGATAAATTTCAAT
>NZ_LWGG01000968.1:0-1328 GCF_001635365.1 Oleiphilus sp. HI0128
CGATAACGAGCAAGCTGAGGCGCCTAACAGTTTGGCTAACTTACGTTTGAACTATTCTCCTCAAAAGGTGCAGGGTTTGACGACTTCATTGGAGCTTGAGCATATTGGTGAGTATTGGATGGATGACAATAACACTAAAAAATATGGCGGCTATACGGTTACACACTTAAAAGCACTATATAAAATTTCTGAACAGCTCAAATTGAGCGCTAAGATTAATAACCTGTCGAATAAAGTGTATGCGGAAAATGCCAGCTTCAGTTACGGCAAAGAGAAGTATACACCAGGGGCTCCGCGTCAGTTATTCGCAGGTATTGAGTATCGGTTTTAAGACATGATGACTAAAGAACGCTCAGGTATTTTTTTCATACTGTGCCTTTTGCTTGCACTCTTATTGACCTGCAACCAAGATGCAGAGGCAGCAAAAAAGCATGGAGCAATGAAAAACAGTTTGCTGCCTGAGTGTCAAGGTATGGCACTTCCATCTGTGCATTGTGGACGCGCTCCATCGTATGCCGAGGGTAAGGATAAAGTGTATGTGGTCTTCTCTCAGAATGGCCATATCTACTTATCTTCATCATCAGATGAAGGGCGCAGCTATACGCCTCCTATTGCTGTTAATCGGCGACCTGAAGCGATTTATGATGATGGCGAGAATAGGCCAAAGATCCTGTTGGGAAAACAACAAGAGATCTTTATCTCATGGACGCATAAGACGCCTGGGCGCTATTCGGGGGATGTGCGTTTTGCTCGTTCACTCGATGGCGGTCAAAATTTTTCTGAACCGATTACGATCAACAATGACAAAGCACTAATCGGTCATCGTTTTGATGCGATGCTGATGGATGGTACAGGGCGTTTATATTTATTCTGGATTGATAAACGAGATAAAAAAGCCGCTCGTGACAGGAATCAAGACTACTTAGGGGGATCGATATATTTCACCTACTCTGACGATGTAGGCGCTAGCTTTCAGCCCGATAAAAAGTGGGTTGATCATAGTTGTGAATGTTGTCGTTTGGCCCTAGCAAATGATTCGAACCAAGATGTAGCGATCTTATGGCGGCATGTATTCCCAGGCAGCATTCGAGACCATGCTATTGCCTATGTCAAAGACTGGAAGTCTATGCAGAACGCTCATCCAGCTAAAGCGGCTATAGATAACTGGGTGATTGAAGGCTGTCCTCACCATGGTCCTGATATGTCTTTTGATCGTGATGACCGCGCACATATTGTCTGGTTTACACAAGGGGATAAACATAAAGGTTTGGTGTACGGTCGCTATAACTTTTCTGAAGGAAGGGCCTTAGACACAATTTCGATTGATT
>NZ_LWGG01000969.1:0-1921 GCF_001635365.1 Oleiphilus sp. HI0128
CCAGGGGGTGGACCAAAAATAATCAACTTTCTGCACTGGGAAAACTGTTCTGAATTGCGTTCAATAACCTTTGATCTTACGTGCATCTAATCACTCTCGTCTTTAATATGGGATTGATCCACTTCAAATGGCATTTTATCTCTCTCCAACTCAATGGAACTAAAGTGAAACCGTAAGTGGCTGTATCGCTCGGCGATAATCGTATTTTTTGGGACGTCAAAGCGCTTTACGGCTCGAATTGCACGAACAACCGAGTCATCCAAAGCAGGGAGACCACTCTGCAAGAAGATAAATACATCAACGACATTTCCGTATTCGTCCAGCTCTAGCTTTGCAACACCTCTATGCATTTGCCTACCTTTGTATGGATTATTCCATTTTTCGTTAACCTGCTTATTCATTCTTTCAAGAAATTTATTAACCATACGCAGTTCTTCACTTTCTTGTTCGCTATATGGTTGTTCAACAGTTACGTTCTCAAGTTCATCTTCACCGAGCAAGCTGATATTCCCAACAACATGAGTGTCTGGGTTTCCTTGACTCTTTTCCTCTAAAAGAACGGTATCAGCCTCATATTCACCATATACATCTTCCATATACGAAGGAATAATGGAGCTCTCCTCTACATTGTTACGCTCATCCATGTCATTCAGCTGTGAAGATTGTTCAGCCACTTTATTAACACCTTTAGTACTCGTATCTAACAGATTCCGGCTTATTGACTCAGTTTCATCTGTTTGGTTCTGTGTTTTTTTCTCAGAGGCCGCCAGATCATCTGAAGGGTCAGGCAACTGACTCCATTTCTCAGGCTCCTCATTTAAAATACTTTTATTCGCTAGCTGCTCTCCGCGCTCGACCCCGCCATCACCAAAAAACACCTCTTTGGCCTCTCGATTTGTTTGATTACTGGACGAAAACTCCTGTGCATTATGCACCGGAGAAAAATAATCCGAATCCTGATTCGGTTCTGGCTCTGGCTCTGGTTCTGGCTCTGGTTCTGGTTCTGGTTCTGGTTCTGGTTCTGGTTCTGGTCCTGGTTCTGGTTCTGGTTCTGGTCCTGGTTCTTCTAAGTGATGTTTTATCAATTTAATTTGGACGACAGACGTTTCTTCGACTTCATTCTCACTATGTTGCGTTCGCCACACATAAAAGATTAAAGCGAGCAAATGTATGATAATACTTACAGCAAGTAGAACACCAAAACGCCAACGATCTTTTATCTTGTCCACACCCAAAACGAAGATACCTAACGCTTAAAACTAGTTAGCAAAATCAGACTCACCGTAATAGAGCAAACCCTTTCGATATAAAAAATAGTTTCTAACCTTTGGATCGATTGGTGGCGCAAGTCTCCCAGTTTTTAATAAAGCTTCCATAAATGCCTTATCTAGATCTTCACTTCCAGAACGCTGTTTAAATACAACATTATAAAAATAGCCTTCACTGTCCTGTAAATATGTAATTTGACCGTAATAGGTTTTACCAACATCTCTGTAACTTCTTTTCGGTCTTACCAGGTTGCTTTCAATTTTTTTAAAGCCTTGCTTCAAATAGTCACTCGCAATGAGCTTATGCCTAGGTGACATTGATTGTTCAATCTGCTTAGCTTTGACGGCTCCATACTTATATAAAACCTCACCCTCTTTAGTCAGTACGAAGTTTTGCCTAAGCGTTTTCTTATCTATTAGATATTCTGAACCCGGTATGCCATCTACAAGTCTTTGACGCGGCTTAATAGTCTTTAAATTCGAAGCCTGACCGGAACCTTTGTGGCTGGAAGCACCACCCGATTTCTCTGCTTTGGCCTTCTCTGCTTTGGCCTTCTCTGCTTTGGCCTTCTCTGCTTTGGCCTTCTCTGCTTTAGCTTTCTCTGCTTTAGCTTTCTCTGCTTTAGCTTTCTCTGCTTTAGCCTTCTCTGCTT
>NZ_LWGG01000970.1:0-1281 GCF_001635365.1 Oleiphilus sp. HI0128
AATACATCAAAGTCATAAGGGTCTTGGTTCGCGCCGGGAGGGTACTCAGAGCCGTGGTTCCAGGATTTGGACTTTTGGTTGAGGAAGTAACCGTAGAATTTAAGGTAGGCAAGGCCTGTGAGCATGCCAAATACCGGTGGGATGTGTAAGACGCTATGAAAGGTGACAGCCGTCGCAATAGTTAGGATAAATAAAATAGCTATAGGAACTCCACCAAACTTAACCGGGCGAGCATTTCCTTCAGGGTCATCGGGTGTGCCTTTATGGATTGCAAAGTGCATGATGCTTGCGGGAACTAAAAAGTTGACCAAGGAGGGGAGAAAGAGTGCAAAAAAATCGCTGAATTCGATAATACCTTTTTGCCAGACCATTAGCGTGGTGATGTCGCCGAAGGGGCTGAATGCGCCACCGGCATTTGCTGCGACAACAATGTTAACGCAGCTGACCGAGACGAAGTTAGACTTACCATTTGCGACAGCGATAACGACGGCGCAAAGTATAAGTGCGGTAGTTAGATTGTCTGCGATCGGTGAAATTACGAACGCCAGGAAACCTGTGAACCAGAAAAGTTGGCGATAACTAAAACCTTTTGATATTAGCCAGTAACGTAAATCATCAAACAACCCTCTCTCTACCATGGCATTAATATAGGTCATGGCGACAAGTAANAAGAAAAATAGCTCACTATATTCAAGGAAGTTATGCCGGATTGCAGGCTCAATTAATTCGCTATCACCAGAGCGGTGGTACGCAAAAGCAATAATAATCCATATCAGAGAGGCGGCTAGAAGAACTGGTTTGGACTTTCGCAGGTGTATTTTTTCTTCAAGTACGACAAAAACATAAGCGAGACAGAAGACGCTTAATGCCAGATAGCCAGTCCATGACGAGCTTAAATCATAGGGCTTAATCAGTTGTGGCTCACTATGCGCATTGGTAGCGAGTAGCGTGCAAGCGATTACTAATACAAAGCGTAAGCCTGGCATGATTATGGGTAGAGGCTTGAGCATAGTGCTTCAAATCATTGTTGTTTTTGGATAGTTGATGATAAACAACTTTATCTCGTTTTGACCAGTGTCTCTAAGGCTTAATATGTGCGTATGGGGGCTAATTAGACGATTCTAGACGTAAATCAATTTGGGGAAGGGAATTCTAGGCAAGGTTTATAGAGACGGCTAGCCAGAAGCGAAAGGTTCTGGCTAGTTTGGGCGTCGCGATGTGTCGCTCTATTTACCGCACTCATCCTCTAGGCGGCTGATAGTTTCCATCATGTCAAGCCGA
>NZ_LWGG01000971.1:0-1956 GCF_001635365.1 Oleiphilus sp. HI0128
GAACTTTAGTTCGTTGCCTGTGGCTAAAATAATTAAGTTGACGACTTTACCGGATTCCCTAGGAACACACCACCGACGAAGCCTCTACAAATTAAAATGTACCTGAGAAACTTAAACAGCGGAGCGGAACAGCGGGAAACCGTGCCACTTACCCTAAAAACTTAAACGGAGGAATGTATGAAAAGAAACGAGCACTCCTTGCCGAATATTGAGCCTTAAACCTAAAGGCCAAAAAACATTTAACGCTTTTATAAACGGCGCGCGTCTTTTTGCGCGTCCAGTGCAGCCCACGTTCCTTTGTGGGCGGAACGAGGTTTGATAAACTTGTTAGGCACTTAGCAGTTTAACGGGTACAAGAAAATACCTTTTGTTTTTGTAAAAAGGATATCTTCAAGCAAGTGCTCTTTGCCCCGCACGATAATTTTTATAGCTTCTATTCTTAGCTCTTCAATTGAGATATCTGTAAGCTCAACACTTGAGACATATGACTCATAATACTCTCTGAAATATAACCTCTGTTTATCTTCATGATCGGCTCTGTCCATGACTGTGTTGGAAGGGTAATCTATGCTTTCGATCTCGCTAGAATTATATCTATCTACGTACCTGTACCTTGTAAAATGATCAAGCTTTAAAGATAACTCGTTAGAATCAGCGTAGGCGGTTATAGTTTGTGCTGGCCAAATTGCATTTGAGTCATCGTAAACGCGTATAGATATATAAAGCGTGGACAATGAGTTTACGCTACCCACACTAAAATCAACTTTAACGTCGTCTAATTCATAAACCAGCTTACTTTTTGCGCCTACGCTTCCGTGACATAACTCTCTCTCAGCACTTGCCCCTTCGGCCTGAGGATAAAAATACTCATCAGGTAAAATGACACAGGACGTTAATAGAATTGAACATATCAGAAGTAAAAAATGTTTGATCATGATTATTTTTGCCTAACGCCTTTAGCAGCGGCGAGTGAAACGAGTCCAGCCCACGGCCCTTTGTGGGCGATGCTGGCTAAACTGGTTAAATGTTTTAATACGCATAGCTACCGACCATGCCACTTTTTTAATGCTGACTTTACTACAGGCCAGTTTTCAAACTCTTTGATATGCCTAGAGTGCTCGAACTCATCACAGTTTTCGATGAACTCGGAACGTATACCTGAAATAAATTGCTTACTGTTTATTGTTAGTTTAGCGATCTCAGTGTCGCTTAACTCAATATTCACGCTACGGGTGCCAAACCTTAATTCGAGACACAAACACAGAAATTCTCGACCACCACTACATTGGTAGTGAATGTATTCGTAAGGCGCCATTGAGACTACCTTCATATCGTCTGGTTGAGCAATATCCATAGCTTACCTATGACATTTAACGCCTTGCGAATGGGCGAGTGGCGCGCAGCAAAGCGAGTCCAGCCCCGGGTGTTTTTCCGGGGCGAACATTGCGCAACTTGTTAGGTGGATAATACATCACTATCTATTACCACCGGCTACCCATACCTGATGATGCTCTTGTTCTAATAACTTTCGAAGCTTTCCAGTTTTAGAAAATAAGACCAAACAAATAATGCATCCTACTGGAGGCATAAACCAGAGAGAGGATATCAGTTGTTTTTTTAAAACTGGATCAATTCTTTTTAATCGAGAAATCTTAATCGTGTAAATCAAAGCTGGAATTAGCCAAATGAATAGAGCCACTACCAAAAATATTGCGATCAAAATTTCAACATCTGAGTCCATGCGAACACCTAACGCTTTTATAAACGGCGCACGGCTCTATCGTGCGTCCAACGCAGGCCACGTGTTTTTGTGGCCGGAGTGATGTTTGATGAACTGGTTAGATGTTTTAGAACGACCAACTACACCAAACACCACGTTAAAACCAAAGTGCTTGCCCAGAGACAAAAACACCGTAGATGGCGACTTTACCGGATTCCCTAGGAACACACCACCAA
>NZ_LWGG01000972.1:0-934 GCF_001635365.1 Oleiphilus sp. HI0128
TGTCCTCCAGCTTGTTCAACTTCTTCGGCAACGCTGAAAATTGTGCCGGGGAGTTTAGGGTGAGCTTCAGCTGATTTCGCTGCGATGACGATATTCGCACCATCGGCGGCAAACTTAAGTGCCATTTCTCGACCAATGCCGCGGCTTGCGCCGGTTATAATAATCGTTTTATTAACTAATGATCCCATCTTTATTCGGCCTTATCGGGTGTTACGTTGACAAGCAGCTGTCGCAATTTAACTTGATCACCTTGGGCAACATTCACAGCCTTGACGATTCCATTAACGTCAGACTTTAAAGGGTGCTCCATTTTCATGGCTTCGAGAATAACAAGCGTTTGTCCTTTCTCGACTTTCATACCCACTTCAGCTTGTACTTCAATAATTGCGCCATCCATGCTTGCCTTAATTTTCCCAGACCCTGAACCATCTTGAGCTTCGGCCGCTTGATGAGTGCAATCTTCAAAGCAGAAATACTCGCTCTCTAGGCGTATAAATATCTGTCCCCCGACCACTTTATAGCGACAGGTTTTGCGCACACCTTGCTCACTGTAGGTGAGTACGCCAGGCACATTACCCATTAATACGATGCGTGTTTCATTATCACCTTGTTTGATTAAATATTCGTTCTCGTTTTGCTCCAGGCTCAAGTCGAACTTGTCTTCACCGCTCTTTAACTGGTAAGGCCATGGAGCTTTGCCAGTATTGCTCCAACCAGATAATTCGTTGCCCCAAGGGGAAAGTTGGCTTGCCGTACGAGACGGGCTTTGTTCCAAGTAAGAGATCATGGCTGCGAGCGAAACAGCCAATGCTGAAGGCGTCTGTTTGCTGAGAGTTTTACTGTCAACGAAGTCGTCACCAATAAAGGCTGTGGTGGCTTCGCCATCGATGAACACCTGATGTCGTAGTACTTCGCATAGAAAGTTACTGTTAAC
>NZ_LWGG01000973.1:0-2072 GCF_001635365.1 Oleiphilus sp. HI0128
TTTAATTGGTGATTATTATGGATAGTGTAAGTGTTAATAAATTTAGAGACAACTTGAAAGGCTTTGTAGAACAGATAGTTGGGAACCATGAGCCCTTAAAGGTAACTAGGCGAGCCGGTGACGATTTTGTTGTGATGAGTGCTGACGACTGGGAAAGAGAGCAAGAAACCTTATATGTTTTGCAGAATACTAACTTGATGAAGCAAATCGCTGACTCGGTAAAAACACATACTGACAATGAAGGTTATAAGCCAAGCAAGGAGGAGATGAGTGAGATCACTGGTCTTTGAGGGAAATACATGGCAAGAATATGAAACCTTAAGAGAAAACGATAAAAAGCTATATAAGGTACTGTGCCGACAACTTAAGGAAATGCTGCGTGGTAACCCTGCCGAAGGAACGGGAAAACCAGAACAACTTAAGCATAATTTATCGGGACTTTGGTCGAGACGTCTAAGCCAGAAAGACCGGTTAATTTATAAATACGACGATGAGTATATTTACATTTTTGCTATTGGTGGGCACTACGGCCAACACTAATAGGCCTTAACGCCCGGCTCACCGAGCAAATTTTATTGGCGGCATTTTTGGAACAAAAATGGTGACACTAAAATTTGTCCGGTGGAGCCGCTTGTTAAATGCTTGGATATGGAATAGCATAACAATACATATAAACAATGCGCATTAGGAGCAAATACCATGCGACCAAGTTTTGACCAGCAAGCGCCTAAGAAAGCTACTAACCTAACAGTAAACAGTGACCTTTTAAATCAAGCTAAAAGTTTGAAAATAAACTTATCAGCGACACTTGAACAAGCCTTGATTGTTCAAGTAAAAAAAGCACAACGCGAACAATGGCTTAAAGAAAATAAAGATGCTATTGACGAGCTGAACAAGTTGAGTGAAGAGAATGGTTTATTTTCTGACTCATTCAGGAGCTTTTAATGAGCCAATTTACGCTTTATTTGAACAAAGACAAAAGCAGTAAAAAAACATACCCCTATTTTGTTGATGTGCAAAACAACTTACTAAATGACTTGAATTCAAGACTAGTTATCCCGTTAACCCCTTCGAAAAAAGTTAACGAAAAAGTAGCTCAGAAGCTATGTCCTACAGTTAGAATTGAAGGAGAGGATTTCGTCCTCGTTACCAACCAAATGACAACTGTGCCTAAAACGCTTCTGAAATCCGAAGTAGACTCTCTAGAACATTATCGCTACCAAATCATTGATGCGATAGATATGTTGATTACTGGCATTTAACGCCAGCCGTAACCGGCGCATTTGTAGTGAGCAGCGCGAACGAAAAATGCCTCCGAGTTTACGGCATTGTTAGGTTTCGAATGCAATCTCTGCCTCCATAAACGTTACGGTACTTCCGTACAGTATGACTCGGTCGGCTTTGACTTCGCATGTAAGGCTGCCACCACGCTTAGAGACTTGCTTGGCGCTTAAAGTGCTTTTCCCAAGTTTACCAGCCCAGTACGGCGCAAGTTTGCAATGCGCTGCACCAGTAACGGGATCTTCGGGGATGCCAATTTTAGGAGCAAAGAATCTACTGACAAAATCCACATCGGAGCCCGGTGCGGTAACGATTACACCGCGAAAATCGAGTTGGCTAAGCAAAGAGTGGGTTGGTGTGATGGCTCGAACGATTGCCTCATTATCAAACACAGCTACGTAATCATCCGCGACCAATACCTCAATGGGGCACACACCAATGGCTTTAACCAAAGTTTCGGAAACCTCACAAGGAGTTAGTGCTAGCGCCGGAAAATCCATTTTTAGTTGATTGCCATCCTTTTCCACGCAAAGGTTGCCGCTACGCGTCTCAAAGATAATCGTTGGTTCAGTATGACCAAGAATTTCAAAGATGACATGAGCCGTTGCCAATGTGGCATGCCCACATAAATCAACCCCCTTAACAGGACTAAACCATCTTAAATTAAACCCAGTTTCTGTGGGCACGAAAAATGCTGTTTCAGATAAATTGTTTTCTTCTGCGATGGCTTGAAGCAATTCATCTTTCAGCCAGTTATCCAATGGACATACTGCCGCCGGGTTTCCCTCGAA
>NZ_LWGG01000974.1:0-869 GCF_001635365.1 Oleiphilus sp. HI0128
GTTTTCTGGATTCTATGCGATCGTCGCTGCTATGAATGGTCATTTTGATAATGCAGCAATTGCCATCTTTATATCAATGATTCTGGATGGCTTAGATGGTCGTGTGGCGCGTATGACGAATACGCAGAGCGCTTTTGGTGCAGAGTACGATAGTTTGGTCGATATGGTTGCTTTTGGTGTGGCACCCGCTCTTGTCGCGTTTACTATGAATTTGCATACTTTGGGTAATTTGGGGTGGATTGCGACCTTTATCTATGTGGCGGGTGCTGCGTTGCGTCTAGCGCGCTTTAATACACAAATTGATGAGGTGGATAAGCGCTACTTTATAGGGCTTCCAAGCCCTTCGGCGGCGGCAATTGTGGCTGGCTTTGTATGGGCGGCGCATCATTACGAGCAGTCGGGCTGGTTAACTGCGTTAACGATGGTGATAGTTGCGGGTGCAGGGGTGTTGATGGTGAGTAATGTTAAGTATCACTCCTTTAAAGAGTTTGATATGAAAAGAAGGGTTCCGTTTACTACCTTGCTTATTATAGTTCTGGTTTTTGCGGTCATTGCGTTAGAGCCGTCGCTAGTACTGCTTGGGGTCTTTGCTTTATATACTTTATCTGGGCCATTTAATGCGTTACTTGGTCGCAATAAAGTGACTGAAAAGTCTTAATTACATTCGCTAACATAAAAATGTAAAGAAAGTTTGATAAAGGTGTTGACCTAAAGAATCAGCTCTATATAATGCGCACCTCCTTAAGGCGAACCGCTTCGAAAGCGGCGAAGTTTGAAGGAGATAGAGGATAAATTAAGTGATTAAAATCAGTAATTTATCTTCGCTTGTTAAAGGTTTTGGTTTTCGGTTTTGAATTTAAATTTCTTCG
>NZ_LWGG01000975.1:0-26610 GCF_001635365.1 Oleiphilus sp. HI0128
CGACTATTCAGAACGCTTATGGACTAGCATTCCATTACTGATCGGGTAAAAGATGGAATTTACCGACGCACAAACATGAAGCCCATTAAGGTACCGATAACAACTTGCTGAAGCACAATCAAAAAAGAACCGATTGACAGAGCGTCAATCACAGGGACAGGGTCAATCAATGGAGCAACGATTAGCGTTAAGGCAAAGGATAAGCCAATTCGGACACGCATTGGCACCAACCGTGTTCCGATTACCGGAACCACCATCAAGAAACTGGCAATACGGAATAAGGGCCACAAGAAGGACCCAACCCAAGCGCCAATTTGTGCGTCGGTAAATTCCATCTTTTACCCGATCAGTAATGGAATGCTAGTCCATAAGCGTTCTGAATAGTCGAGAATTTTTGTCATCATATACGGACCCGCGACAATAAGCACAAACAAGGTCACCAGAAGCCTTGGTAAGAAGCTTAGCGTTTGCTCGTTGATCTGTGTTGCAGCCTGAAAAACACTCACCATCAAGCCAACGATTAGGCCGGGTACGAGTATTAAAGTGACCAAAATCAAAATTACAAATACGGCATCCCTTACAAGGTCAATTGCTAACTCTGGCGTCATCTTAATCTACCTCGTTATATTCCAAAGCTGGCGGCTAAACTACCCATTATCAGAGCCCAACCGTCAATCAAGACAAAAAACATTATCTTGAAAGGTAAGGAGATAATCATAGGTGATAACATCATCATACCCATTGCCATCAGTACGCTCGCCACGACCATATCGAGAATTAGAAAAGGCAGGAACAGCAGAAAGCCAATTTGAAAGGCGGTTTTCAGTTCACTTGTTACGAAGGCAGGCATCAACACCCAAAACGGCAAGTCATCAAGCGTATTGTATTCAGCACCCGATATACGCACAAACAGCGCAATATCATCTTCTCTTGTCTGCGTCAGCATAAACTCTCGAAATGGTAAGCTTGCGGCTTTAACGGCATCAACAGGTGCTAGCTGCTCGTTCATATAAGGTTGGATAGCCGTTTCATTAACCTTTTCAAAAACAGGCGTCATAATAAAGATCGTTAAAAACAGCGATAAACCCAAAACTATCTGGTTTGAAGGGGTTTGTTGTAGCCCCAAGGCCTGGCGAAGTATTGAGAAAACGATGATTATTCGGGTGAATGAAGTCATCATCATCAGCATCGCAGGCAAGAAGGTTAGCGCAGTCATTAGCGCAAGAACCTGGATCGTCACCGTATAGGTCTGCGAACCATCAGAATTATTTACCAGGGTTAGAGCAGGAATACCCGGGCTTCCTTGCGCACCTTCAGCAAAAGCTGAAAATGACAACAATGACAGAACGACACCTAGTGCTAGGAGTGCAAAAGTACGCACTGAAAACTTTGACTTCGTTGTCATAGCTTACCCTCTTGAGAGTTAAGCTCAGAGCTGCCTTGCTCCTCAGGCGTACTTTTAGTGAGCAAGCCTTTTAAAGTTGTCGAAAAATCGGAATGTGCACCACGACCACCACCTTCTTGAGCGTTATCACTAAGATCAGAATCGCTGTCAAAAGTATGCAAACAAGAAATCTGCTGATTGGTAACACCCAAAAGAAGTGTCTGCCCTTTTACACGAACTAAACTAACTTTTTCTCTTGCACCAAGCGGAAGAGACGAAAGCACTTCCATTTCTCTATTTTTAGCAATATTAAATCCGCTAAATCGGCGAGCAAACCAAGCCAAGACAAAAATGAAGACCACCATTGCGAATAAAGTAGCGACAACAATAGGCCAACTCGTTATCGGGTCGTACTCTGGTGCACGAGCTTTACTAAGGTGGGTCGATTCAGTATTTGAGCTGACAACTTCGTTTTCAGTTTTTAACGTATCGTCTAACTCAACTAATTGTTGCTGTGGCTCAGTGCCAGGATTCGTAGAATCTGAGGATTCATTAGCATACACAATACTGGTGCTCAGTATGAACACCACACAAAGGCGAATCAGTAAGCCCACAAAACTACCCTAAACGCCTGATACGTTCAGTTGGACTTACTACATCAGTCAGTCGAATACCGAATTTATCATTAACCATAACAACTTCACCATGAGCGATTAGTGTGCCATTGACCAAAACATCTAATGGCTCACCGGCCAAGCGGTCAAGCTCAATAACGGAACCTTGATTCAATTGTAATAAGTTTCTGATCGGAATGGAGGTATTACCGACTTCCATCGATAACGTAACAGGTATATCCAGAATGACATCAAGATCGGGAGCGCCTGGGCCACCAGCACCAGCGTTAGCAGCCGCAGCTGGACGCGAATCAAAAGACTCTAGAGGCGCAGACTTAATATCATCAGCATCATCCCCTTCGATAGCTTCAGCTTCGGCCATTGCCGCCGCCCACTCATCCTCAACACTACCTTCGCCGCCTTCAGAATCACCAGACTCTTCCATTGCAGCTTCCCATTCAGATGCTAGTTTTTCGTCTTCACTTTGATCTTCGTTATCACTCATTTTCTTCTTCCAAATTTTCGTCAACTACACTGGATATGAGGTTGGGTCGTTCAATTTTTTCTTCAATTTTCGCCGCTAACTGACCATCACTTTGCCCAAGCTTTGCTTTGAACATAGGGACCTTATTCGCAGTTAGCGTAATAAACTCTGGCATTTCTATCGGTATAACATCACCTTTTTCAAGCTTGGCAACATCTCTAAGTGATATCTGTTCTTCTAGGACTGTCGCATTAAGAGGCACATTAGCCTCTAAAAGATCTTTCCGAATAGTTGTCATCCAGCGCTCGTCAACATCGTCAACATCACTCTGGACACCAGCATCGAGGATCTCGCGAATCGGCTCAATGGTAGAGTATGGAATGGCCAGATGAAGGTCTCCACCACCGCCATCTAGTTCGATATGAAAGGTACTAATTACTATCACTTCACTAGGGCTAACAATATTCGCCATTGAAGGGTTAACTTCAGAGTTCATATACTCAAAATCAATTTTGAAAACTGCGCTCCACGCTTCCTTCATATCGATAAAGACTTGTTCGAGTACCATATGAACAACCCGAATCTCGGTAGGCGTAAACTCACGCCCTTCAATTTTTGCATGACGCCCATCACCACCAAAGAAGTTATCAACAAGTTTAAAAACTAGCTTGGCATCAAAAATAAATAAACCAGCTCCGCGAAGAGGTCTGATTTTGACAATATTTAAACTGGTAGGAACGTAAAGAGTATGGATATACTCTCCAAACTTCATGATCTGGACACCGCCCGTAGAAACGTCGGCGTTTCTACGGAGCAGGTTAAACAAGCTGATTCTGGTGTAGCGGGCAAACCTTTCATTGATCATTTCGAGCGTAGGCATGCGCCCGCGCACAATTCTATCTTGGCTCGCTAAGTCGTAATTGCGTATACCTTCTTCATCGGCATCGTCCTCCGTGTCGATATCACCATCATCGACACCATGCAATAACGCATCTATCTCGTCTTGTGATAATAAATCTTGCACACTAATACCTGACTATATGAATTTTTAAGCAATCACAAAATAAGCTATTTGACGGTCGCGAAAATAACACCAAACAAATAACTTAAAACATCTTGAACAAAACTACTGCAATACAAAATTAGTGAAATAAACGTTCTCTATCTCACCAGCCTCTTCACTACTTAAGACAGTATTAATCACTTCGACTGTCTGAGCTTGAAGCGCTAACTTACCTTCCTCAGTGCGAATCTGTTGAAAGTCCTGATCTGCGTATACATTCAATAAACGTGAACGTATCAAAGGCATATGGTGGTCTAAAGCATCCAAAGCACTGGCATCACGACTAGAAACAGATAATGAAATCTGCATATACCGCTGACGCCCATCGACATTAAACGTAACCAAAAATGCTGGCTTAATTGGAATGTAGCTAGCTGGCTCCTTTACTTCTTCTTCAATAACCGGTTCAGTTGGTGCGTCTTCATCGCCACCAAGCAAAAACATCGTCACACCAACCGATAGACCAATAGCTAAAATTGCAACGATCGCAATAATAATAATTAGCTTTTTCTTTGAACCACCTTCGCCAGATTGCTCTTCTTCAGTTTTGTTTTCTTCTTCTGCCACGTCAAAATCCCGTCATATCAAATCGCAGCTGAGCACCTTTACAGATATCCAGCAAAGTGTATGCCAAAAACAACAGTTCTCCGTTTAAACGGAAGCTTAACTGTTGCCTTTAACTATTTGATATTAGTTTAGCTTAAAGAGGGCGAAAATGAAGAGGGCCTGATAAAAACTTATCAGGCAAAGTAGTCAACGAGATTTGAAGAGGAGCGTGAAATCGATTCTGTCGTAGCTGTTTCACTACTAGAATCTTCAGAATCTTCTTGCTGATCTTCCGAGCCATTAGAACCTTGCTGCTGATCATTGGATGCAAAACGCTCATCACCGCTGCGTGCATCGACATTCACTTCCTGAAGCTCAACGCCGTTTGTCTCCATCATTTCACGTAAACGCACAACGTTAGATTCAAGCATTTCCCTGACTGAAGCATTATGGGCGTTAAATGTAATGGCTGCTGCATCATTTTGAACAGAAATTTTTACATCAATTGGACCAAGCTCAGCAGGGTTTAAGTGGATCTCTGCAGACTGAATTGCCTTTCCCGTAAGCCAAACTATCTTCTGGCCAACTTCCTCCCCCCACTCAACCTCATCCAAACCCGTCATTACTGTTGTCGAGTAAGGCGCGTTATCTAATTTCTGCTGCACTTCCGAAAACGTTGTTTTAAGTAGCGAAGATGAACGCTCTACACCACTACCAATCGTTTTTTCCAGAATGCTTTCAACACTACTAGTACTATCCGCAATCGCCTTAAACTTTGATTCACCTTGCAATGCCTGACTAACAACCTCCTCTTCCAAATTGAGCTTAGCACTGCCATTTTGGGACAAATTCTGAGGAGACAACCCAAGCCCTGAATCAATATTAGAATTGGTAAGCGGAGCTGCTTGAATTTGGTTTGCCGTATTTAGGTTCACCTGAGACTTCTTAGCATCCTGGTTTTGAAAAGATACGCCAGGCAAAACACTTACTGGCGCCACACCTGAATCAAGCCCAGTCAATGCTTGTGGAAGGTTAGCACTTACCGGTGCAAGGGCTTGTTGTATCCCATTTACCGTATTTAGCAAAGATGCCAACACATCTTCGGGTATGTCATCACTTGAAAATCCAAGACCACTCTCAAGCTCTGCCAGCGAGTTAGAAAGAAAAGTACTCATTTCCGGCAATTCTATGCCTTGCTGTGCCGCATCCAGAGACATTAAATTGCCACTCAATAATGCGTTGATATCATCCAGGAAGCTTGAATCCAGCCCTAAAGCTTCAAGCTTAGCAGCAATATCATCAAGTTTCTCAGGACTTATAGAAGACTGATAGACACCTGTTAATGTAGCACCAAATGAACCCTCTATGGGTGATGCACCCGGTTCGCTGCTCGCGCCCAATGCTGGACCGCTAGTTGACGCTGCTGGTGCGTTTCCTGCTGATACAGGGTTTGATAGAGATATATTTTGCATGAACAACAACCACCCGTTTCGCTCAAGCCATATTAATTATGACTTAGAAAAAATAGCTTTAGGACAAGCGAATTGTAGGCGCTCAAGTTAGTCGTCTAACTTGATTACACTACGCTTTAGGGAGGATTATGCGAATATCGGGCCAATATCCGCTATTTAGAGAATGGTACTTAATTTAATGAATATCGAATAGCTGTTTAAAATTAGAGATCTCGAATATCTTTTTTACCTCATCAGAACAGTGAACTATGCTGATTTTTACATTTTCTTTTGCGTGATCCTTAAGTAACAACAACATTCCCAAAGCAGAGCTGTCTAGATAACTGACGTCGCGCATATCGATGCGATATTCACTAACACCGTTGTCTTTTCCTTCGTAAGCGTCACAAAAACTCTGATGCGAAGCAAAGTCAAAGCGACCTTTAATCGCAATAGTTAGAGAGTTATCATCCGTTGAAAGTACTGATGTGATTGACATTTATGCCTCACCTTTGTCTAAATAGATATTTCCTAACGCTACCTTTCACAAGCCTTAAGTAGCGCTTCTCGAATTTTATTTATCGGGAGCACTTTTTGCACAGCGTTAAGTTTAACAGCTGCGCCGGGCATTCCCCATACAACACTCGTTGCTTCATCTTGAGCAAAAGTTGCACCGCCCACTGAAAGTATTCTTTCCATACCTTCGGCGCCATCACTTCCCATCCCCGTTAGGATAGCTGAAACTGCATATTTCCCATAATGCTGTGCGACTGAGTCGAATAATACATTGACCGAAGGCTTATGACCACTGACCTTCTCTCCATCATATAGAGAGGTAACCAAGCGCCCGTTTTTCTCGTAAACTTTTAAATGGAAGTCGCCTGGCGCTAAATAAGCATGGCCCGGCTCCAAAGGCATACCACTCTTTGCTTCCTTAACTGTGATTTCACAGTGTCCATCAAGCCGCTGCGCCAATGAGGCACTAAAGGTAGCAGGTATATGCTGCGCCATAACAATAGGCGGGCAGTTTGCTGGCATCCCTTGCAGGACTTCACGTAGAGCTTCCGTTCCACCCGTAGAACTTCCGATACAAATAATTTTTCGCCCGTCAAATTTACGTTTTTCTGTCGCCTCACTAGAAGCTTGCTTCGACGAAAGCACTCTATCATGAGCCGCCATATTCGCAATGGCAGCATTTCTAACTTTACTCTGAATTGTTAGCGCATAATCCGAAAGGTTATCCCAGGAACCACCTTGTGGTTTTGCGATATAGTCAACTGCGCCAATTGAAAGCGCATCAAGCGTAGCCGGAGCTCCTTTACTAGTTAAAGTAGAGATCATAACGACCGGCATGGGACGCAATCTCATCAAATTTCGCAGAAATGTAATGCCATCCATTTTTGGCATTTCAATATCCAAAGTCAGTACATCTGGACTGAACTGCTTAATTTTCTCACGAGCATCAAGCGGATGCTCAGCGACAGCCACAACCTCAAGGTCTGGTGCCGAGCCAATAATTTCAGATAAAACCTGCCTAATTAGCTCGGAGTCATCAACAATTAAAACTTTTATCTTACTCAAACCTACTTCTCCACGAAAAGTACGACATATTACTGCGCGAATCAGTCAAACAACTCAACACCACCGCTTGGTGCGGACTTTTGCTTCAAGTCATTGCTATAGCTAATCTCTCTTTGCAAGACTGTATCGTTTGTTGTTTCTCTAAGCTTTCTTACTTTAAGTGCACCGGTATCGGGAAAATACAAGACCTTTCTCGGGTATATATCACCAACATCTTCCGCTGCTAGCTCAAAATTTTCTTCGTAAATGTACTTTCTTACGTACGCTATATTTCGCTTACCAATGTCAGTCATGTTGCTAAGAACATTGCCGCCACCAAAAACTTTGATTTCGAGATTTCGACGCGTACCACCAAGCTTTAGGATTTCGTTAATAAGAAATTCCATCGCCCAGTTTCCGTACCTGGAGGCACTGCTTATTTCTGAAGCTCCCCACTTTTCCGTCGAATGAGCCCCTTGCTCTGGTAACATAAAGTGATTCATTCCACCTATACCAAGTTGCACATCTCGAACACAGGCAGAAATACAGGAACCCAGTACGGTAACAATCATTTCTCCAGTTTTGCTCACATAGAACTCACCCGGCATTATTTTAGCAGCGGGAACATTCATTCGCTTATCCCAATACCTGTTCACATGCTCAAAGCCTGCTAGGGGTGGTGGTAAAGTGTGATTTTGTGACATTTACTAACTATCCTACATTAACTGTAATATTGCTGCCCTGAACGACAATCAACATTCAATACTAAGAAATTTTCTGGTAGATGGTCTTACCTATTGGCTTAAACCTTGTACATACTCTACTCAAGCTCTCTGAGTGACCAATTATCAAATAGCCCCCATCTTTAAGCATATCGGCATACCTGTTGAACAAAACTGCTTGAGTCTCTTCATTAAAGTAAATAACGACATTCCGACAGAATATTAGGTCGAACGGGCCTTTCATTGGCCAGCGTTCCAATAAGTTTAGGCGCTTAAATCTAATTAACTCCTGCAAATCAGGTTTAACCTTAACGATATCCGGGTGGTTCTTATCAAACATGAACCACTTCCGCTTGATCTCTTGAGGAAGCGATTCAATTCGCTCAACCCCGTAAACACCTTGCTGACCTTTTCCCAAAACTTTGGAATCTAAGTCAGTAGCTAGAATTTTGCAGTCCCAGCCACTTAAATCAAAGTTATCCCGAATGGTCATTGCAATGCTATAAGGTTCCTCACCAGAAGAGCAGCCTGCAGACCAAACTCTAATTCGCCTTGAAGCAGCGTTGCTATTCTTTAGCTCCTTACAGAGCTTATCTCCAAGAAACTCGAAATGATGGTTCTCTCTAAAGAAGGATGTGAGATTCGTCGTAATCGCATTAATAAAACGACTAACTTCTTCGCTGTTTTCATTACGAATCAAAGACAGATATTCACTTACTGAGCCCAAACGAACATCTCTGAGCCTACGCGCCAGGCGGCCATAAACCATATCTTTCTTATGGGGCCCCAGCACTATGCCAGTATACTTATAGGCCAACTCGCTGATTTCCTGGAAATCAGCATCGGACATCGCAAACTCTCGTGATCGATCAGAATCCACTTAAGAACCTTAACTCGCTAGTAATTGTCGTCCGGCAACCTGATCTGGATCAGCGATCAATTGCTCGCTAAGCTCCAAAATAATCACCATTTTTTCTTCGGTACTTCCCAAACCTTTAACATATTGCGCCTGACTCGTTTGGGAAAGCTCGGGAGAAGGCTGAATTTGAGAATGAGAAAAGTTATACACATCCGACACTGCATCAACCACGATTCCGATAACCTTGGCGTTAGACTCGGTTTCTACCGAAACGATTATCACAACCGTTTCATCGGTATAAGATAAATCTTTAATGCCAAAGCTATATCGCAAATCAACGATAGGAGAAACAGTCCCCCTCAAGTTCATGACACCTAGCACCTGACTTGGAGAATTGGGAATTGAGGTGATCTCTTCCCAACCTCTTATCTCCTGCACTGAAAGAATATTGATACCGAACTCTTCACCCCCCATAAAAAAGGTGAGGTATTGGTCGGTTGGCTCATCCTGCTTTGCATCATCGACTTCACCATTAATCTGTTCTAGCTTTGAATCTTGTTGCTCTGACATAGATTAAACCTTTTGTTTTATGCCGCTTCGCTATCGTCTGGCTCGGTAATCTTCTTATAGGCATCACGCCCAACACCAGCAAGCTTTATAAGCCCGCTAATATCCAGGATCAGTGATACAGTACCATCCCCAAGTATCGTTGCGCCGGATACACCAGGGACTGAACGATAGTTTTCCTGCAAACTCTTGATGACCACTTGCTGCTGAGCTAATAAGTCGTCAACTAACACCGCTACCTTAATATTGTCACCCTCGACAATAACGAGGAGACCATCATCAACCCGTTCATGATCTGCCTGAACGTTAAAAATATCCCAAAGGCGAATAATCGGAACATATTCGTTTCGAAGGCGAAGGACGTCACAGCCACCAGAAACGCGATGTATCATCTGATCCTGAGACTCAATCGATTCGACAATAGATACCAAAGGAAAAATATATACCTGCTGACCAACACGAATTAGCTGACCATCCAAAATTGCCAGAGTCAGTGGCAAGCGTATCGAGAACATACTCCCCTTGCCTGGAGTCGACTCAACCTCGACCGAACCATTTAAGTCCTGTATATTTCTGCGCACAACATCCATACCAACGCCACGCCCCGAAATATCGGTAACTTCTGCAGCAGTTGAAAATCCAGGCTGGAAAATTAAGTCGTGAATTTGCTCTGGTTCAAGATGATCGTTAGGCGAAACAAGACCGTTTTCGATTGCTTTCGATAAAATTCGATCTTCATTGAGGCCGGCACCGTCATCAATAATCTGAATAACAATGTTACCGCCCTGGTGAAATGCGTTAAGGGTAATCTTACCGGTTTCATCTTTGCCAGCGGCAAGACGCGCTTCTGGCGACTCTAAACCGTGGTCAAGTGAGTTTCGAACAAGGTGAACAAGAGGGTCGCCTATTCTTTCCATCACTGTTTTATCCAGTTCAGTTTGCTCACCAAGCAGAACAAGCTCAACTTTCTTTTCAAGACTCTTACTAATATCGTGAACGAGGCGAGGGAAACGTGAAAATGCAAAACTAATAGGAAGCATCCTAATACGCATGACACTCTCTTGAAGCTCTCTGGTATGAAGACTTAGCTGCTCTAAACCTTCCATCAACTTCGGCATCATATCGACCGTAAAGTCTTTGCCCAGTTCATTTAGCATTGACTGGGTAATTACAAGCTCGCCGACCATATTGATCAGGCTATCGATTTTGTCTGTGCCTACACGGATTGAAACGCTTTCAGGCTTACTTTCCTTTTTAACAGGCGCTGGCGCTTTACTCGCTTTCTCAACACTGGCACTAGATTCAACACTCGACTTAGACGCGGGCACATCTTCTGTCTTAACTGCTGAAACACCAACCGCAGCTTCAGCAACAACCGCTGGCTCTGCTGCTTCAGCATTTACCTCAGACTCTTCAGAAGCTTGCGAATCAATTTTCTCAATTCGAATATCCGAGTCATCAACGACCCACTCAAAGACTTCGTCTATTTGAGCTCTTTCGGCATCACCCTTAAGTACAATATTCCAAGCTAGATAGCATGCTTCGGGGTCTAGCGAGCCAAGTTCTGGCAGCTCATCAACAACACTGGAAACCTCGACTTCACCCAACTCAGACAGTTCACGAAACATACGTACTGGGTCATTACCAGTGCGCAAGACATCTGCGTCGGGTTTAAAATAGATAGTCCAACCATCAGAACCTTCGTCGGTTTCCTCGCTAGGACTTTCACAGTTTTCTGCTGTTTCACTGCCACCTTCCAGCAGAGCGTTGAACTGTACTCGCAACTCATCTGCCAACTTGGTTTCGCAGCTTTGACCGGCCTCAAGCTCATTGATCATAGTTCGGATACAGTCGACAGACTTCAGAAACAGATCGACATGATCCACTTCCATAACAAACTGGTCTGAACGAATAAGATCAAGCAGCGTTTCTACAACATGTGTAAATTCAGCAATCTCATTAAAACCAAAGGTACCACTACCACCCTTAATCGAGTGTGCAGCCCTGAATATTTCGTTTATCGCTTCAGAATCGAGATTCGAGATATCGATATTAAGAAGCGCAGACTCCATAACATCAAGCCCTTCATAACTCTCTTCGAAAAACACCTGATGAAACTGACTTAAATCAACACTCATTGTATTGGCCTGTCTACGCGTAGTTACATTAACGATTTTTTGTTCTTGGTAGCGCTGTACATTACAGAGGTAAAGCTTAGCCCATTACTTTCTTGATAGTCGCTAATAGCTGCTCTGGGTTAAACGGTTTTACCAACCAACCCGTAGCGCCAGCATTTTTACCCTGCATTTTCTTATCGCCAGCTGATTCGGTGGTCAACATTAAGATTGGAGTAAACTTATAATCCGGTAAGGTTCTGAGGTTCTTAACTAACTCAATACCATCCATTACAGGCATATTCACATCGGATAAAACCAGATCAACAGCAGTAGTTTTTGCTTTATCTAGTGCTTGCTGTCCATCTGCAGCTTCTATCACATCAAAGCCAGCACCTTTAAGAGTGAATGAAACCATTTGTCTCATTGAGGCAGAATCATCTACCGCCAATATTGTTGCCATCTACGTTCTCCCGTATGCGACGATTAAGCAATTTCCCTAAGAAATCAAAATTCAAAAACATTTAGTTAAGATTTAGCATTTGTTCCAAGCCCGCTAACTTAGCAGCCGCTTGCAACTCTTCGGACACGCTTCCCCAAGAAACTTCAGCCTCAGCAGTACGCATTGAAGTAAAAAAGGAAGCAAATAATTGCAAGGCTGCAGTATCCACTCTCGATACTTCTCCCGCACTGATAACGGTTGGAGATGCTAATTTAAGAATCTCTTCCATCTCATGATGTAGCGACTCAACCTTAGCGATATTCACAACACCTTCTAACTCAATTGCTGCTTCACTCATAATCAGCCTAAATCTCACCAAATAGTTATTTCTTCAACTAACTTTAGTAGCTATTTTCAGGAATACCACAAATCATAAACTGATTTTTTATCCCTAGATCGGCAATGAGAGGCTATAGAAAGGATTGATCATCAATGAAGCTTATTATTAAGCCAAGCCTTTGATGCAGCGATCTATTTTCGGCGAAACATCCTGGCTTGAAGAGCGTCTTCCAACTGCTTTTGCTCACGCTTGTCGGCAAGTGCGTTTTCCTCATCCTTGTAGCGCTGAATAAGGTCTGCCAAGCCTTTGGTTTTTTGGTGCAAAGCTGACCACTTTTCTTTGGTAATATTGAACGCTTTTTGTCCCTGATCAACAACAAGCTGTTGTTGCTGGATTGCGACATCAATTTGATTAACAAAGTGCAAGCTTGACTGCAATTGAGTAACGCTCTGGACGCTACCAAGGCCTCGCTTCATATCAGCAAGGTATTGATTATGATATTGTTTGAGATTATCCATTTGCGCAGTCTGATCGTCCAAATAGCGCTTTGCAGCTGTCATCTGCTCCAAAGCCGCTTGCTCGTTTCGCTCTGCCTGATCAAGAACTACCTTCAAACGCTGCGACTTCTTCATAGACAACCTTATAGACTGTAGCGCAAGCTAGATTATTGCGCTTGAGCTGCAGCAGCAATCGTTTGTGACATTTCCGCTATCGCTCTGGGCGCTTCAGACTCCTCAGTTAATCCCTGCCGCAGGAACTGCTTCATCTTTTCAATTCTTTCGATAGCAAAATCAGTTTGTGGGTCAGAACCTTTAACATAAGCTCCGACGCTAATTAAGTCTCTGGCTTGCTGATACCTTGCATAGATTTGTTTGAAGCGCTGTGCATTCTGTAAATGCTCAGCACTGATGATATGAGGCATAACTCGACTGATCGAAGCCTCGACATCGATCGCTGGATAATGGCCCTCTTCGGCCAAGCTACGAGAGAGCACGATATGACCATCCAAAATAGCCCTGGCGGCGTCTGCAATAGGATCTTGCTGATCGTCACCCTCAGTGAGAACCGTGTAAAAAGCAGTAATGGAACCGCCTCCTTTCTTACCATTCCCCGCACGTTCGACGAGTTGAGGCAGTTTGGCAAACACCGAGGGTGGATAGCCCTTTGTCGCGGGAGGCTCCCCCACAGACAATGCAATTTCACGCTGCGCTTGCGCATATCGAGTCAGTGAGTCCATTAACAAAAGCACGTTTTTACCCTGATCACGAAAATATTCCGCTATCCGAGTCGTTAGCATCGCAGCTCGCAGACGCATCAAAGGCGAGTCATCAGCAGGCGAAGCAATTACCACTGCACGCTTTAGCCCTTCTTCACCCAGGATATCCTCAATAAACTCTTTTACCTCACGTCCACGCTCTCCGATTAAGCCTACGACAACAATATCGGCCGTAGTAAATCGGGTCATCATACCCAAGAGCATACTTTTACCAACACCGCTACCTGCAAACAAGCCTATTCGCTGACCAACGCCGACAGCCAAGAGACTGTTTATGGCTTTAATCCCGACATCCAAGGACTCACGAATTGGCGCTCTGGCAAGCGGGTTAATCACCGCACCATTAAAAGGTATACGGGTTTCAGCTTCTAATGGACCGTGGTCATCCAATACGTTTCCGGCACCGTCAAGCACACGCCCAAGCAAGCCCCACCCTACAGCGACTTCACCAATGGAGTCAGCTGGCGTAACCAGGGCACCCGGCTTCAAACCATCCGCAGCAACAAGTGGCATCAAAAATGTACGATCATCCTCAAAGCCGACCACTTCAGCCTCGATCAAGTCACCCGAAACAGAATGAATAAGGCAACGATCACCAACAACACTTTGGCAACCAACAGCCTCTAAGGTAAGACCGACCATGCGCGTCAAGCGCCCGCTAAATTGTGGTGCCACCTGCGTCGGAACAGAATCAGCCAGTACACCAAGATTCGCAGCTATATTACTAGCAGTGTTGATTTCAAGCAGATCACTCATCTTCAGGGCCAGGTGTTAGTTGTTCATCTAATTCCCCAGAAGTACTGGTGTCCTCGGTATCCTCGGTGCCCGGCAACTCGGAATCTTGTATTTCATGATCAAGCTTGCGCAGTTCATCATCGCCTGTTTCAGGTTCCTCTTTCAAGGTGTCAGCCGAATAGTCACTCAGACTATCAATCGTCACTGGCACTTCTTGAGTACCTGAAGCTGTATTATTGACAGCGGTATCCAGCATACTCTGAACAGCTTTTTGAAATCGTTTTTCAACGGTATAGTCAATCACCTGAGCTGAAGTCTTCAGTAAGAAGCCACCAGCTATAACACTTGGATCTTTCACTAGCTCAATACCAGAACCTAAAGCCTCTAGTGCTTTTGAAACAGTTTCATAATCCTGCTCATTGACCTTTAACATTGCCCCTGAGTCCAGCGCTGGCAAACCTTCCATGACTCGAGACAAAGCCAGTGTAAGGCTTGCACTATCAATATTGAGCTCTCGGTGAATCACTGCTCTGGAAAGCGCAACCGCAACATTTAACATCGCCTCTTCAACGACTTGCTGTTGCTGCTGAATGGGGTTAACCAACTGGTTCATTAGGGCATCTAGCTGTGACAATTTTTCGGCAATTTCACCCTGGCCTTGGGCAACCCCTTGTTCGTAACCTTCACTTTTACCGGCCTCCAAACCTTCTGCATGACCCGCAGCACGACCGTCCTCTGAACCTTTAGCGAAACCATCTCGATGGCCTTCTTCAAAGCCGGAGTCATATGCCTGCTTAGTTATTGATTCAATTTGCTGTGCAGTCGGTGGTTTGACTTTCTCCTTTCTGGCGTTTTCTGCCTGACTAGCCGCACGACCGGGATCGCCAATATTCGGCAGCTCCCAGCGTTCGTAGGCGCTCAGTTCACCTAAAGGGACACGCTTGTTTTTGTCACTCATGCTATATCATCGCTTCGCCAGATCCGCCCAGCGCAATTTCACCGGATTCAGACAAGCGTCGAGCAATGGTGAGTATCTCTTTCTGCGCACCTTCTACCTCACTCACCTTAACAGGACCTTTCGCCTCAAGGTCATCACGGAGTAATTCGGCAGCACGCTTAGACATATTCTTAAAGATTTTTTCTTGTAATTCAGTATCAGCACCCTTGAGTGCAACAATAAGAATATCTGAGGAGACTTCCCTGAGGAGCGTTTGTATCCCTCTATCATCAACATCCTTGAGATTATCGAAGACAAACATCAGCTCTTCTATCTCAGTACCGAGTTCAGCATCAACTTCTTTGATACTATCCATCAAGTCGGCTTCAATAGTTGTATCAATAAAGTTCATAATATCTGCCGCACACTTGACACCACCGATCTTACTGGTCTTAGTCGCAGCGTTACCCGAGAACTGTTTTTCGAGAATATCATTCAGCTCTTGCAAAGCCTGTGGCTGAATGCTTTCGAGAGAAGCGACACGCATAATAACGTCAAGACGTACCTTTTCGTCTAATACGCCTAGCACTTCAGCAGCCTGATCTGATTCAAGATATGACAATACAATGGCCTGAATCTGTGGATGCTCATAACGTATAAGCTCCGCTACAGCACGACCATCCATCCATTTAAGCGTATCTAAACCAGTTGTATTACCACCAACAAGAATTCGGTCAATTAAGCTATCCGCCTTGTCCTGACCTAAAGCCTCTGTCAGCATATTCTTGATATACTCATCAGAACCGATTCCCATACCCGTTTGGGATCCGACAGCCTCCAGAAACTCGATCATTACCCCTTCGACCTGTTCCTGACTAATATCTTTCAATGCCGCCATAGAGGTACCCACCCGCTGTACTTCTTTTGGCCCCATATGCTTCAAAACCTGGGCAGCGTCCGCTTCACCCAGGCTCATTAGTAAAATCGCAGCAGCATCTACCCGCGAAACTTTTGGCAGCTTTTTATCGCCGTCACCATCAGTCATCTACATTTACCCATTGACGAATTACCTGAGCAACCCTAGCAGGGTCCTCAGCAATCAAACCTTTCAAGGCATTAAGTTGTCGATCAAAACCTTCCGAAGCCCCCGGTAACAGAAACTCATCAGAGGCACTCAAAGTAACTCGTTCTCCTGCCTCACCTTCACTCATGGCATCCATCTGTGCCAAACCGTCCTCATCTCCCGCTAAAGCAAGCTCTTTCGCTTGAGCGCCAGCTTCAGAAAGATTCTTAAACACTGGTCGAATGACGGTAAAGATAATAATCAAGGCGAACAACATTGCTATGCCTTTGGGCACCAGCTCTTTGAACCACGCCTGTTCCCATATTTCCGGCTCTTGTACGGCTTCCACAAACTTAGGTGCAAAAGGCGTATTAATCACATTTACGCTATCACCTCGTGCGGCTGAGTACCCTACCGCATTCCTTACCAATAGCGTCAAACGCTCAAGCTCTTCAGCCGTCCATGTAGTATAGCTTACCTCACCTGTTTCCGGGTTGATATTCTGTATATCATCAATTGCTACAGCAACCGTTAAGCGCTTTAGCCTACCTTGCTGGTGACGTGTGTAGCTGATTGTGCGGTCCACCTCAAAATTGCGAGTGGTTTGCTTACGCACATTTGTCGGTAAACCTCCTTCACCAGCGCCAGCACCGTTGGCTACTTCAGGGGCAGCACCCGCTGCGGGAGGCTGATTAGCAAGCGCGCCTGGTACACCGCCATCTGTCATCATCTGGCGCTGCTCATCCAAGGTTTGTTCACTTCGGACTGCTTGCATGTCAGGGTTGTAAAACTCTTCCGTTTCTTCAACCTGGGTAAAATCCACATCAGCCGAGACTTCTGACCTGAAACGATCCGCCCCGAGGATAGGACTCAATATACCTGTAATTCGCTCATTTAGAACTTTTTCCATTTTACGCGAATACTCAAACTCCCTTGAAACCAGCTTGTCTTCTTCGGACTCGTTGTTCCGAGACAATAGATTACCCTTTTGATCAACAACAGTAACTTTGCTCATATCCATTTCCGGCACACTTCCGGCGACGAGATTAACAATCGAGTCAACCTGCTCACGTGTCACTGGCCGCATAGAAGAGGTCTCGATCAAAACTGATGCACTAGGTTCTCTTGAGTCACGAACAAACACCGACCTCTTCGGAATAGCCAAATGAACTCTGGCGCTACGGATATTTCTGAAACTGGATATTGATCGCGCCAGCTCACCTTCCAGGCCTCGCTTAAATCGTGTCGACTCCATAAACTGGCTAGTACCCAAGGCCTGATCCTGGTCAAGGATCTCATAGCCGACACTGTTATCGCTTGTAATGCCATTCGCTGCCAGCTTCATTCTTGCTTCATGAACCCTGCCCGCTTCAACAAGCAATATGCCGGTACGGTGATCCATCTTGAAGTCAACACCATTCAAGTTAAGAATGCTTGAAACTTCTTCCAGGTCCTGAGCTTCTACCGAGCTCATCAACGGCTGATAGTCCGGCTCCTGAAGCCATAAAACAAGCGCCAAACCGAGGGCAACACTCGCGGCCAAACCTACCATCAAACCTACTTGCCGAAAGATTCCAAGCCGGTTTATACCGGTCATCAAGTCACTTTCAGTGCCGACAACGTCAGGCTCACCCGAGATACCACCCACCTGAGCGGGCAATGCTGAGTCTGTACCTGTATCTGTGGGTGCGAGTGCCATAAGTTAACCTTTTACTAAAATCCAAATAAGCAGTGCTTGTTCAAATACCAATCATTACAAACGAGAAGCAAACACTTAAACCGGCATTTTCATAATATCCTGATACGCCTGTACAACCTTATTCCTTACTTGCGTCAACGCCTGAAAAGATACCGATGCTTTCTGAGATTGCACCATTACCTGCGAAAGCGTAACGCTTGGGTCACCCTGCTCAAAAGCCTTAGCCATTTGACCCGCTTTTAATTGTGTATCATTGACCGAGCCAACCGCACTAGACAGCATGTCACTGAATTTAGGTGTTTGGCTCGCTTCCTGGGTGGCATTAATTTTTGTAGGAGATATTTCTTCAGTCTGAACCTGAGTTTTCTGAACCTGCGCACGCAGATTTTTCATCTCAGCCAGCACCTGATTGATATCTGCTCTAGCCCCTACGGAGTTAATCCCAGACATACATCCCCCTTGTCAAAATTTCGTTACTAAAAATACGCTTAAGTTAGTAACTGCATAAAGCGGGCCAATTCACAGACAAGCTGAAATTATAGATAGATTGGAAGGTTTAACATGATAGCATTGCTAATTCTTAGCAATAACAAAAAAAGGGAGCATACGCTCCCATACAGATCATCAGCAGATTGACGAAATCCTGTTGTAACAGGCAACTAGCAGAGCCACCCGTACACTCAATTCGATACCTAGGCAGCCATTTCAGCTGCAATATCGATACCCTGCTCTCTCATTTGAGCAAGCTTATACCTCAAGGTTCTTGGGCTAATACCTAGCTTCTCGGCAGCATTCTTCTTTCTGCCATTTTCTTGACGCAAGGTATCGATAATTATTTGATATTCTCGAAGCTTTAGATCTTTACCTAAACCTGTTCGAGAGTTTGGCTCAACCTCGACCTGCACCGACCTAACTTGCTCAGTCGGAACCTCTTGCTTGGATTCAAGTATCCAGTTAGCCGACTCGGATAAATCCAAGCATAGGTCGCTAACCTTAACCACACCATTGCAGGCCATAATCAGCGAACGCTGAATCGCATTATCAAGCTCTCGGACATTTCCCGGCCAATGGTATTGAGACAAGTAAGTCTCTACACCCTCACCAAACTCCATTTTTTCACGCTTCATTTTGCTAGAATGCTCAGCAAGCAAGCGTTTAGCCAGCGGCCAAATATCCATAGGACGCTCTCGCAAAGGCTTCCAGGCCATGGGAAACACGCTCAGACGATAATACAAATCTTCTCTAAACTTTCCTTCGTTTACGTACTCTTTTAAATCACGGTTTGTCGTCGCCAATACCCGTACATCCAAAGGAATCGCTTTTCTTCCGCCAACTCGCTCCACTTCACGTTCTTGCAGAACCCTAAGTAGTTTTGCCTGCAAGCCTAGATCCATTTCAGATATTTCATCTAGCAATAAGGTTCCGCCATTGGCAAGCTCAAACTTACCGGGCGAACTTGCATACGCGCCGGTAAAAGCCCCTTTCTCATGGCCAAACAGTGTTGCTTCTAGCATATTCTCTGGGATTGCTGCGCAATTCAAAGCAACAAAAGGTTTGTTCTTTCGCGATGATGACTCGTGAATATATCTCGCCAATACTTCTTTACCCGTACCACTTTCACCTGAAATCATTACTGTCGAATCAGATTCAGCAACTTTGCGAGCGACTTCAAAAAATTGCTTAGAGAATGGATCTTCAGCAACAGGCCCTTTCTCATCACTAGACTTTTCTTCAGATGTATCACCAAGCCCCAAAATTTTAATAATTGATTGAATTAAGGTTTTTGGTTCGAAAGGTTTTACTAAATAGTCTGCGGCACCACTTTGCATAGCTTCAACAGCCAGCTTAATTTGACCATAGGCAGTGATAAGCATCATCGGCAAACCAGGATATTTTAACTTAACCTGCTGCAAGAGCTCGTGGCCATCCATTCCCGGCATATTTACATCACTTATCACTACATCAAAATGCGCGTTTTCAAGCTCCTTCAATGCATTCTCAGCACAGTCCGCTTCTACGAAGCCCATCCCTGCAAGCTGTAATGTTGTACACAGTGCTTCTCTTAATTCCTTATCATCTTCCACAATTAATACTTTGGTCGCTGACATGACTTATTTACCTCTTAACACTGAGCAAAATTATTATTAGTAGGAGTAACATTAATTGACGGCAGGTCAATCATTGCAGTCACCCCTTTCTTGGATGAACGCATTCTGAAATTACCTTTATGCGCCTTAACAACAGACTGAACTACCGCCAGCCCAAGGCCAGTCCCTTTTTGCTTGGTTGTATAAAACGGTTCAAAAATCTTACTCCTGTGCTGGCCAGGAATACCAGGACCGCTATCTCTAATCACAAGACACACAGCCCCATCCTCCTTAACCCCAACACTAATCTTTATTGTTAATGGCGTTTCCTTGCTAACTGCAGAACATTCCCAAGCTTCAATACTGTTATTTACCAAATTAAGACAAGCCCCTACCAAGGCATCTTTATTGCATAAGACTTCAGCATTAGACGCTTCTATATCCCACTCGCTCTCAACACTTGCGGCATCCATCACTGGAACGGCTGCAAGCTTAAGCGCGAGTATGAAATCATTTAGCGGCATACGTTCAACTAAGCGCTCATCTCCTTTCGCGAAGATAAGCATATCCCTAATCTGATGTTCCAAATGCGTTAAACGAGACATTACTTTTTCCGACAAGTCCACGCGCATCGATTCATCTAATTCAGGCTGACAAAGGTGGCCCGCATACAACATTGCTGTAGATAAGGGCGTACGAATCTGATGAGCAAGGCTAGCAACCATCTTACCCAAAGAGCTCAAACGTTCGGCCCTGCTTACTTGCTCCTGCAACAATCTTGTTTCAGTCAGATCACTAAGGAGTACCAGCTGACCCGGCCCGGATGACATAGAACGAGTTTCAATTTTCACTCTTCGGCCATCTTTTAAAGAAACCTCGTGTCCATCATCGTGCTTTGGCGAAAAACTTCTCGCAATAACATCGACCCAGGCCAAACCTTTCAGCGGTTCGCCAAGTAGATCCATTGCCGCAGGATTACATTCTGTGACTAAACCTTTTTCATCTAGAACAACAACACCTGCCGGAAGCACCTCCAACAAGGTAGACAAGCGATTAGCTAGGTCTTCTTTTTCCTTGCGCTGTGCTTGCTTTTGACTTTCTTCAAGTGAAAGATCACTCTTGAGTTGACTAACCTTGTTCTCAAGGTTTCGGTATGATGAGGTTAATTGCGAAGACAAGTGGTCAAACAAGGACAAAGCTTCTTCGACTTTCTGCTCACCGTTATCTTGAGTAGAGTCAATTTGTCCCTGAAATTTGAATGCAGCATTACCCTCTATTGAAGTGCTGCCAGAACTATCATGCGCAACGCGCGAAACACGTGCATTGATTGCCTCCGAGCTAATAAAAGCAGGTTCATCTATCCAGGTTGCTAGTTTTTGTTGTCCCATGGCTTACCTACATCATTCAGTCAAAACAGTGTGGAATACTATTCGCTTATTTGTCAGCCAAACGCTCTGCGCAGCTCAAATAAGCTTTAACAACCTGATCTAAGCACTATGTAGGCCAAAGTATTTTTTTTCTTTATTATCAGCAACTTAATTGTAGCAATATGATAACAACCCGAAAGATAAGACAATTTTATGACGCCATAAAACGAAAAAAGCACGCAAAACTGCGTGCTGACATATTTTTGACTGAGCAAGAATAGTTAAGAAATATAATACCTAGGCATTCAAGCCGTATTTGCGCACCTTTTCAACCAAAGTTGTACGACGTATACGAAGTTTTTCGGCAGCGCGAGCAACCACACCAGAAGCCTCATCCAAAGCTTGTTGAATAAGCGACTTTTCCAAATTTGCCAGGTAATCCTTTAGATCGATACCATTTACAGGCAACAAGGCTGGTGAATCCATACTCGCCATTCCAGGGGCATTTTGTAGCTGCAGATCATCGGTCTGAACAACGTCATCAGTTTCTTCTATATGGCGATATTTTTGCGGTAACTCCTGAACACCAACAACATCATAAGGGTGCATAATACCCAGGCGCTCGACAAGGTTAGCCAACTCACGAATATTTCCAGGCCACTCATGACGACATAGACTCAGTATTGCAGCAGAATTAAATCTGATTGAGCCACGCTTCTCAGTCTCCATCCTTGAAATCAGCTCATTGAGCAGAAGAGGGATATCTTCAACACGATCTTTTAGTGCAGGCATCTCAATAGGAAATACATTCAAACGGTAATAAAGGTCCTCACGGAAATCACCACTGGTAATCATATCCTCAAGGTTTTTATGCGTTGCCGCAATGATACGAACATCAGTGTCTAATGTTTTATTTCCCCCAACCCTTTCGAATGTCCTCTCCTGCAAGACCCTTAGAATCTTAACCTGCATGTTCAGCGGCATGTCGCCAATTTCATCTAGAAAAAGCGTACCACCTTCAGCCAGTTCGAATCGACCTGCACGCGCAGTAATGGCGCCGGTAAAAGCACCCTTTTCATGACCGAACAATTCACTTTCCAACAACTCCGCCGGAATAGCACCACAGTTGACAGGCACAAAAGGCTTGTTTCTACGGTGCGAATTATAATGCAAGTTCCTGGCAACTACTTCTTTACCAGTACCCGATTGCCCTGTAATCAAGACGCTCACATCTTTATCCGCAACCTGTGCCATTAAAGCTCTAACATCTTGAACGCCGCGACTAGTACCTACAAGACTTCTAAAAAGCTCTACCTGACGCTGCTTACCACGCCCTGTTTGCGCCGAGTATTGTTCACGATAAACCTGGGCACGATATAAACTATCTAGCGTCTTATTATAGTTAAGAGGATAATCAAGTTGCGCAATGACCTTTCGTCTAAGAATATCATCA
Organism: Oleiphilus sp. HI0128; assembly: GCF_001635365.1. Taxonomy (NCBI): domain Bacteria; kingdom Pseudomonadati; phylum Pseudomonadota; class Gammaproteobacteria; order Oceanospirillales; family Oleiphilaceae; genus Oleiphilus; species Oleiphilus sp. HI0128. The sequence goes on from NZ_LWGG01000975.1 coordinate 22,764, forward strand.
AGCCCGTCTAGAGCAGCATCACCTAGCCCTAGCACAGGAACACCCTCATCCCACTCATGTAAATCTTTAACGATCTGCTCAACCGGCTCCGAGTCTGCTCCCAAAAAAACGACACTTAAGTGCTCTGGCTCAATTGCATGCTCTTCAATAGTAGAGCGCCAACCTGACAAGGATGCGCTAAGAACACTTTCACCAAGAAAGGATAAAATAACAGAGATATCACGAAGCACTTCTTGGTTATTATGCATAACCAAAACTTTCATATCCTGGGCCATAGATGGACCTTATAGTTGTTTATTTTTTGGGTTTAACTTGAAGTAATGAATAGAGCAAAACAGTAAACTTTTGCACCCATGAGTACGCTCGAGCGGTTAATTGCAAAAAGCGATTATTCTTCAATATTCGATATCTAGCAATTAAAGTACGGATAGATTAATTAGTCAATTAAGTGGCGCAAAAAAGACGAAATAAGCGCCACATAAATAAATGTTCAAAATTTTGTCACTTATCTTATAAGTTATTGCCAGCGCAATAAAACTCAATCAAGCTTTATATTGAGACGAATCCAGATAGGTATTCGCAGCCTTACTTTCGCGGGTAATCTGCTTAAGTTCCATAGAGATCTCATCTCTATGCTTCAAGCTATCTTTTAGCACCAGAGAGTAAACTTTTTCATAGCGCCTCAAGATCGATAAAAGCTGTGCCCTATCTTCTTTAGTTCGCATACTAGCAATAACTGCCTGAAGCTCGACACGCACCTGAGCATCGAGCTCAGTTAAAAGCGCCCAATCCTGCTTGTCATTAGCATCTTTTAGTTGTTTAGCAATATTTAGAAACCGTTCGTTCACGCCATGCCACCTAATGATATTCAAGCACTCAATAATGAAGCAATACACACAAACAATGCAAGTTAAGATCCGCCCCCATGGAAACGAAAAAAGGCGATAATTACAACATTATCGCCTTAGCCTTAGTTACTGATCAACGTTAACTGATCTCAGATCGTTAAGGAAATTATTTCCGATTCCTCACTCTGAACACCGTCGATATCGATAGTCAAAATCACAAAATAATAAGTGCCTGCTACCATATCATCGATCTGCGCACTGGTATCCGAGCCACTACCTACAACAACACTTTGAGCTAAGTTTGATGCATCTGTACCATATCGAATAAGGTAACTGTCAATTTCGTTTAAATCTAGAGCAGTACCATCCGCTCTTTCTTCTGGAATTGACCACTCCAAGGCTATCGACTGTAAAACCTCAAGCTCATTAATTTCTACATTAGCAACTGACGACACCTGCTGCCCCACAGAATTGGATACAATGACATCATAAGCTCCGGCATCTGCAACAGAGGCAGCCTCAATACTTAATGAGCTCGCGTTAGCACCTGATATCTGAACACCATCTTTACGCCAGGTATAACTCAAGTCACCACCGCCTGTCGCAACGATCGACAGCACTGCCGTCTCACCCTCATCAATAGCGGTAGATTGCGGTTGCGAAGCAATGACGACAGGCGCAATGGAAATCACTTCATTCACCTGAATCGTCGCATTAACAGATGTTTGCGAGCCTACCGAATTCGTCACGCTGACACTATACACACCACTATCTGAGACTGAAGCTGAAGCGAAAGAGAGTGAGCTTGAGGTCGCGCCGCTAATCGCTACCCCACCCTTAAACCACTGATACACCAACTCACCACCGCCACTCGCAGCGACAGATAGTACCGCTCCCTCTCCTTCATCTACACTAACAGAAGTAGGTTGCGTAGAAATTTGAACAGGGTCTATCACAACTACTGGTGGCAATTCGTTAACTACTACTAAAGCAGTCAAAGACTCCAGGGTACCTGACTCATCGCTCACCAGAACATCATAACTGCCTGAGTCGGAAGTATCTGCAGCTGAAATCAATAGTGAACTTAGTACCGCCCCTTGAAGCTCAACACCATCTCTACGCCACTGATAGCTTAGCTCGCCACCGGTAGCTCCCACACTTAATAAGACCTCTTCCAACTCATCAACAATTACACCTTGAGGCTGGCTAATAATTTCGAGGTCAGGAGTCTCGTTAAGCTCTGCTACGTCGTTATAGGAATCATTCGTTTCCTGTCTAACCGCCGCAAATGTCTCGGCATGTTCACTATCTGGAAGCGCTTGCTCTAGATCTAATGCAATTTCGCTTGCCTCTAGAAAAACCTCATCCAGAGTAATCTGTTCATCGCCCTCAGTACTTTGAGCCCCTAGAACGCCATCACTGGCAATCACTTCCTCTACATGTTCGATTACTTCTTCAATCGTATCCCAACGACCCAGCTCAACCATTGACAAGAAAGAGGCTGACAAAACACCCATTTCCAGTTCTGCTTTTGTAATTGAACTATACGACTCAATAGCAGTTAAATCTGCTGGCGCCAAACGCATCGCACCAGCATCTAGATCTAGCAAGTCTTCAATGTGAGCGATAGATTCCTGAATACTATCAGCTGTCAAACCAATAGATTTAGCCTCCGCATGAGCTGCCGCCATATGCGTTAATGGGCTAAGATGAACATTATACTCCCGCCCTGCCACAATACCTGAAGCAACCGAGCGCAAACTAAAGCCAGACCCTGGGTTAAAGCTTTCACCAAAAGAAACGCCTTGCCCATCATTATCAATACAACCTTCCGTTGTATCGCACTTCATTCTGGTTCGACTATCAGCTGTCACTTCGACAACAACTGAGCCTTGTGAAATTTCCTGCTCAAGATTAAAGGTGTAGCGACCATTAGAGTCTGTTCTGACTGGACTCACCATTGGATTAACAGAACGAATAGTCTTGCCACCCTGCTCTTCTACTGAGTATAAGTTTACCAAGCCTTCTGAAACGACCCCTTTTATAGCGGTACCGCTAATCGTTGTAGTCACGGTATTGGTATTACCATCATCCGGAGTGGAATTTGACTCTTCACTGCCGCCACCAGAACCACAAGCCGTTAAAAGAATGGCCACACTTGAAGCTAATAGGTTCTTTGTAAGAGCGGCAATTCGCTTTTCACCAGTGTTGAGGAAAAATGTATGCATGAGAAGATTCCACTATTAAATTTCGATCTTGAGTAAGGAAATCTTAGCGCCAGAACACTTAAATTGACGGATAAACATCATTATTTAGCAACAAAAAGCGTCAACTTTTCGACAAATGATAAAAAATGTGAAATCGATGACAGGTGATACAGCACAAAGTTCACAAAAAATCCGCCAGAGTCTAAGAAACAAGCACTAGGAGTTTTTATTTATTTGTGCTCGAGAAGCTGCTTTACAGGTTTGAATGAACGCCGATACAGATTATTGACGCCTAATTGACGAAGCGCTTCTAGGTGCGCTTTAGTGGGGTAGCCTTTATGCTGTGCAAGGCCATAACCTGGATATTCCTTATCCAACTCTTTCATTTCTCTATCCCTTGAAACTTTTGCGATAATTGAAGCAGCCGCAATACAAGCAACTCGTGAGTCACCCTTTACCACTGCTTCACTAGGAATATTTAGTTGAGGGCAGCGATTGCCGTCAATCAAAACATATTCCGGTTTTATTGAAAGCGATTCGACCGCTCTTTTCATTGCCAACATCGATGCATGCAAAATATTGATTTCATCAATTTCTTCGACACTGGCCCGAGTAATGCTACACGCTAATGCTTTTTCATGAATCTCATCAAACAACATCTCGCGTTTTTTTTCAGAAAGTTTCTTTGAGTCAGCCAAACCTTCAATAGGGTTTGCTGGATCGAGAATAACTGCGGCAGCTACGACTGGCCCAACTAAAGGCCCACGACCCACCTCATCTACACCAGCAAGC